>CAIUKZ010000442.1 GCA_903899865.1 uncultured Bacteroidales bacterium
AAGATAGTAAGAACTTCAAACGAAGTTATTCCACAAAGACCACCAAGAATGCACAGAGTAACACTAAGCAATTATTTCTTTCTCGGTGTAACTCTGAGTAACTCTGTGACATAGCTATTCCACAAAGAACTCTTGTGATATAATTATTCCACAAAGACCACCAAGAATGCACAGAGTGGCACTAAGCAATTATTTCTTTCTCCGTGTAACTCTGTGTCAACTCTGAGTAACTCTGTGACATGGCTATTCCACAAAGAACTCTTGTGATATAATTATTCCACAAAGACCACCAAGAATGCACAGAGTGACACTAGGAGTGAAAGAGCCACTAAAAAAAAGAAACGGTGCTATTTCCTGTTTGAAATAGCACCGTTTTCCTATTAATTAGCAATTAGATCATGCTTTTCCAGCACTTCCTAATACGCTTTCAGTTTTGTGTTGGTATAGTTTTTTCAATTCATCACGAGCTGGACCTAAGTATTTACGAGCATCAAATTCGCCTGGTTTAGTATAGAATACTTCGCGAATTGCAGCTGTCATTGCCAAACGACCATCCGAATCAATGTTTACTTTACATACTGCAGATACAGCAGCTTTGCGCAATTGATCTTCTGGAATACCGATAGAATCTTTCAACGAACCACCATATTTATTAATAGTAGCTACATATTCTTGTGGCACTGAAGATGCACCGTGAAGTACGATAGGGAAACCAGGAATGCGTTTTTCAATTTCTTCAAGGATATCGAAACGCAATGGTGGTGGAACCAAAATGCCGTTAGCATCTTTAGTACATTGTGCTGGAGTGAATTTGTTAGCTCCGTGAGAAGTACCGATAGAGATAGCCAATGAGTCAACACCTGTACGTTTTACGAAGTCTTCTACTTCTTCTGGTTGAGTGTAAGTGTGGTGCTCATGAGAAACTTCATCTTCTACACCAGCTAAAACACCTAACTCACCTTCTACAGTAACGTCATGTGCATGAGCATATTCTACTACTTTGCGAGTAAGAGCTACGTTTTCTTCATAAGGAAGGTGTGAACCATCAATCATTACTGAAGAGAAACCGCTATCGATACAGTTTTTGCAAAGTTCGAAGCTATCACCATGATCCAAGTGAAGAACGATAGGAATGTTTAATCCTAATTCTTTAGCATATTCTACAGCACCTTGAGCCATGTAACGAAGCAAAGTTTGATTTGCATATTTACGTGCACCACTAGATACTTGAAGAATAACTGGTGATTTTGAATCTACACAAGCTTGAATAATAGCTTGAAGTTGCTCCATGTTATTGAAGTTAAATGCAGGAATTGCATATTTACCTTCAATTGCTTTTTTGAAAAGGTCTTTGGTGTTGACCAATCCAAGTTCTTTGTAACTTACCATTTTATTTTAATTTTTAGTTTAATAATCTGAGTACAAAAGTAGTATTTTTTTATCAAATAGAAAATAATTTTTATGAATCTATAGCTTAATTACACCAATAATAGAACTACTCATCTTGTAGGATAAGGATTAATGGCTATATAACGTTTGGGTTGGGTACACGATATTAATGCCTGCGGCGATAGTTGCTGCGCGATATTTGCCTGCAGCGATATTTGCTTCGCGATATATACTTCGTGATATTTACTTCGTGATATTTTGCCTGCGGCGATATTTGCCTGTGGCGATAACGACTTTGTGCCTTTGTGTCTTCGTGTTCAAAAAATAATTTGTCAGATACCGCATGCGACGTCTCTTTAATTATCAATTGTCAATTATCATTTTTTTGATGGCCATACGATATAAATTTCATATTTTAGCCAGTGGTTTTATCTACCTATTAAACATCGTTTGTCGGGAATAATGTAGTTTCTTATCGATTTTCAATTGGTATGAATCTATATATTAGGCTACATTTGCCAACATAAAATTTTAAACCCTAACTTAATTATGAAAACAAACTATCAAAACCATCGATTTAGAGGTCTCGGATTTGGGCTTCTATTAATTTTCACTGGCCTTGTGTTTATGGGCTTAAATTTCGGGCTCATTCCTATGGAGTTGAAAAGTGTAATTTTCTCAATCCCTGCTTTAATTATTCTGATAGGAATCATCAATTTATTCAAACGAAATTTCATCACTGGATTCATCTTTATCCTGATAGGAAAATTCTTTATCATCCCCAAAATCATTGAGGTGTATCCCAATGCACTTCCTGGAATAGATGCTAATTTTCCTCATGTATATTGGCCAATATTCCTGATACTTGCAGGGTTGATACTTATTCTAAACAGAGTGTTTTTCCCGAACTATCACAGGAATAGATGTAAACAAAAATGGAACAACCACTCTGAAAAGTTTAATCAACACATCCATAGAAACCATCATGGTTCAAGATGGGAAATGAATGCTGAGGGAAAATGGGAAAGTAATGGTACAGGATTTAGCAAAAATGCTGTATTTGGAAGCGGTGAGCACATCGTATTGGATCCAGAATTTAAGGGTGGTGAATTGAATGCAGTGTTTGGAGGCATCGTGCTTGACTTGAGAAAAACGAAACTCCCAGAAGGCGAAACCCGTCTTGACATCAATGCGGTGTTTGGAGGAATTACTATCTATGTGCCTGCAGATTGGTATTTAGAAACACACATTAATTCGGTATTCGGTGGCTATCAAGACAATAGAACACCGGTAGAGCCACAAGACACTAGCAGAAAATTAATTATCACAGGAGAATGCGTATTTGGTGGAGGCGAAATAAAGTGCTAATTACTTCACTTGTCATTCAGACATCGAAAAAAGTCAATTATGATACATCCATTTATTGGGAACGCAAATAAAACGGTCTTCTACGTTTCGCTGTGGGCTGTGTTTTCCTTATTACTCAGCCTCGTTGAATCTAGCCTTATAGCACAATCAATGTGGGTACTCCTATTAGATGGGTTTATCCACGGTGCACTGTTTGGAGCGTTAGGTATATTGCTTTACACGGTAATGAGATATGGCAAGTTTGCCATGTTGCCTGTGTATCAACGACACATAAATATCACAGCACTTGCAATATTATTCATCGGCAGTTGGATTGGCATAGGTTACGCTCTTATGTATATCCTGTTGGGCAATCAAATAGCAACTGAATTTCAGCCTCTGATGCCCATTCGGACTTTGATAGGAGTGCTATTGTACCTGATACTCAGTCAGAGAATCAGAGTGGTTCATTTACAATCCAAGGAAGATATAGACAAGAAGGAGAAGACCGAGGAAGTTCAAATAGAGACAACCAACCAAGCTACCCAAGTAGAAATCATTGAACGAATAGGCGTAAAAACAGGCAGTAAAATACACATGATACTTGTGCCTGACATAGTATTCCTACAGGCCGACGGCGATTATGTGCAGATATTTACCACTCAAGGCAAGTACTTAAAGGAGCAAACGATGAAGTATTTTGAGGAGCATTTGCCTAACAATCAGTTTGTGAGAGTGCATCGATCCATCATCGTGAATGTAGAAATGATTTCACGCATAGAGCTGTACGAAAAGCAAAGCCAGCAACTAACGCTCAAAAACGGACAGCAAATCAAGACAAGTCCGGCTGGATATAAGGCCCTAAGAGCTGTGTTGAAACTATAAAAAAAGTGCGGTGGTAGAGCCGCACTTTTTTGTTCTATATCGTGTTCGGAGGGTAAAACCAAATGTGGAAATCAAACCACAAAAGGCACAAAAGAATGATTTATAACACATAGGACACATCATGCTTTCATTTTAGAAAAGTCTAAGGACACATAGGTTTGCCTTTCGGCAAATTAGCTTGATTGACAAGGAAATAGATGGGTATAAATAAAATTGGAATGGGCATTTAACAATGTGTACTATTGTGTTTTCAAAGAATACCCACCTTAATCGTTATAGATTAAATTTTATCGTGTTAGTTTCAATTTCATTATTTTTGTTTGCAAAAACACTCAAAAGTTGATCTTCTTCAAAGATTACATTTTCTCCTTTAAGAACTTACCAGTATAGGAAGCTTCGCATTTTAGAATTTGCTCGGGAGTACCTTCAAACACTAGATTTCCACCTTTTTCTCCACCTTCAGGACCTATATCTATCAGGTGATCGGCACATTTGATCACTTCCAGATTATGTTCGATGATGATGACCGTGTGGCCTTTAGCAATCAGTGCATCAAAGGCTTTCATCAAGGTTTTAATATCATGAAAATGTAAGCCCGTGGTGGGTTCGTCAAACACAAAGATGGTAGGTTCTGGTTTTTCGTTGGCTAGGAATGAAGCTAATTTTACCCGTTGACTTTCACCACCAGAAAGCGTGGAGGATGACTGTCCGAGTTTTACATAACCTACTCCCACATCCTGAAGTGGCTTGAGACGCTTGGCAATTTTTTTCTC
>CAIUKZ010000443.1 GCA_903899865.1 uncultured Bacteroidales bacterium
GATCTGGCTCTGCAAATCGGGCTTCTTTAGCCATTAAAATTGCCTTACTTAAAGGTATATCAGTGCTGATTGTATTAAAAATAAAATTTAATGTTCCAGAAAGCACAGCCTGCATTTTCAATATTTTATCACCACTATTTGTCAAGTTATTGATGGTATTGATAATAGGCAATCCAGCTCCAACGTTCGTTTCAAATAGATATTTGACTCCACGTCTACGTGCCACGTCTTTCAGATAAGCATATTGTTCGTATTCAGAAGAGGTAGCTATTTTATTGGCTGCTACGACTGAAATATTATTTTCTAGCAGTGATTTATAGACACCTGCAATTTTTGGACTAGCTGTACAATCGACAAACACAGAATTGAAAATATTCATTTTCAAGATTTCATCAGTGATTAGTTCTGGTGAAACAGCCCCACCATTTTGCTCTAATTCTGCCTGATAATTATCCAAATTTATCCCATCAGCTTGGAAAAGCATTTTAAATTCGGATGCAATGCCCACTACATTCAACTTCAAGCCATTTTGAGCCATCAGTTTTGGTTGTTGCATTCTTATTTGATCCAGCAGGCTACCACCCACAGTACCTACACCTACAACAAACAAATTTAACACCTGATAATCTGACAAGAAAAATGAATCATGAATCACACCTAACGCTTTTTGAAGTGAACTACGGTTGGTTACAAACGAAATATTAGTTTCAGAGGCACCTTGAGCACATGCCACTACATTAATTCCATTGCGACCAAGCGTCCCAAACAGCTTCCCAGCTATACCAGGTGTACGTTTCATATTATCGCCTACAATGGCCACTGTAGCCAAATCATCCTCAGAGAAAATATCATTGATTTCACCTTGAGCTATTTCATAAGCAAATTCTTTTTGCAAAACATCAACAGCCAATACACTGTCAGCATTTTTCACACCTATAGAAGTTGTGTTTTCGGATGCCGCCTGTGAGACAAGAAACACGCTGATACCATTCTTCGCTAGTGAGTTGAAGATTCTAGAATTGACACCGATAACACCTACCATCCCCAGCCCTTGAACAGTAATCAAAGAAGTATCATTGATAGATGAAATTCCTTTGATTGCTTTGGCGGGCTCACCAGATTTTTCGCGGGAAATAAGTGTTCCTTCCGCTTGAGGATTGAATGTGTTTTTTATCTTCACTGGAATGTTTTTGTGAAAAACAGGGAATATTGTTGGTGGATAAATCACCTTTGCACCAAAGTTACAGAGCTCCATAGCTTCAATAAAACTAAGTTTATCTATCACATAAGCATTGTTTATAATGCGAGGATCGGCCGTCATGAATCCATCCACATCGGTCCATATTTCTAAAACCGAGGCATTCAAACTAGACGCCAAAATGGCTGCAGAATAGTCAGAGCCCCCACGACCCAGATTAGTTATAGCGTTAGTATTTGAATCAGTAGCAATAAATCCGCCACAAACCACTCTCTGAGGCGCATTGGCAAAAGTACTTGCAATCAACTGGTTGGTGGTTTGAAAATCAACAATATGCTTATCAAATTGCGTTTCGGACTTTATAAAATTTCTAGAGTCAAAATGCGCTGCTTCATTGATGGAATTAGCAACAATGTAAGAAGATAAAACTTCACCATAAGCAACAATGGTATCAGATATTTTGGTGGACACATCTTTAATCAGACATACACCTTTTAAAATATTGGCCAAATCAGCAAATTGGTTTCTGATTTTCACTAAAACCAACAATTTATTTTGGTCTAATACAACTCCCTCGATTATCTCTTCATGATGCTGCACCAACCTTTCGAAACCGTTCAA
>CAIUKZ010000444.1 GCA_903899865.1 uncultured Bacteroidales bacterium
CACCGCCTGACTATGTGCCAAACTCGCCTGAATATAAACCTAATACGCCCTAATGCCTCTCTATATTATCAATTATGACAAGACCGCATGGCAAACCTTAGATGGTTTATATAAAAAATTATTATACACCTTTGAAAATTTAAATCCGCACGCCTTTGGCGTGCTATTTATATCATTCAAATGAAACGTTGCCGATAAATGAATTAAAACGTATAACCACCGAAGGTGGTTGTGCGGATTTAAATCTTCATCGGTGTAAACAAGCGCATTACACAAGGTTTAAACAAGTTCAGCAATCTTGCACAAATTTTGGATATATTTCATTGTTTTGGCCTTATTACCTACACTCATTTCTTTCACCGGCTCACGTATCATATTAATGTACTCCATTATATTGTTTGCGTGACCGTGATTCTCAAATTCTTTGGAATAGTCCTTCTCAACAAAGAAACTAATATCACCCTTTTCAATCTGAGCCTTATACGGCTCGCAGACATATTTGGTCCAAATCTTCACAAGCATTTTTGGATTGGCTTTTCTGATTGCAATTAGGGCGTTCTTGGCGCTCAAAATCTTCACATTATCGGGAAAGATATTGCATATATCGGACACGAATTCAATAAAATGATCATTAAATATTGTTAGTATATTAGACGACATAAATTAAAAAGTATGAATATCTTTAAATCTTTTGCATATGTTTTTCATTTATTAATACAGTTTATTTTCACTGTATAATATAAATGGCAACAGATTTAGATACAACAACATTTAATACACCTAATGGATATGTTACAACTGATTTTGATGCTATACCAACAATTAACTCAATCAGTATAGGTACTGTAATTGTTTTACAGCCTGATGGAAAGATTGTGATGGCTGGTAAATTTTTTGATTCTGTATCAGGATCACAAGTAGTTGCTGTATGTAGATATAATAGTAACGGAACATTGGATTTGCCATTTGGTGGTTCAGGAACTGGTAAGGTAACTGTTCAATTGAACACAGGTACTACTGATGGTGTAAGTGGAATAGCTTTACAGTCTGATGGAAAAATAGTTATATGTGGATATCAAGTTTTTCCTGGTTCAATTGGACCTCCTATTATACCTGCAACTTCAAATATTTTTGTTTTACGATTAACAACAAGTGGAATATTAGATACAGGCGTTGGAGGGTTTAATTTAGGTTCGGTAGGTGGTGCTGCACCTGGTTATCTTTATACTACACCAGCAGATATTACTACTGCACTTTCTCCAAGTTTTTTTGCGTCTAGTAATTGTAGTGCTGAAGCAATCGCTATGCAAACTATTGGTGTAACTGAATACATTGTGGTAGGAGGCGCTGCCTCTATATTTTTTACTATACCCCCAAACCCCCCAAGCGCTGCTTTAGCTTGGTATGCGTTGGCAAGATATACTTTATCTGGTATTTTAGATACAGGATTTGCTGTGAATGGAATAAGAGTTCACAACACAACACCTACAACTACTGAGCAATTTGGTATAGATTTATATGTAGATTCAACACAAATACTTTTGTCAGGAGTAAAATATTTTAATCCTCCTCCTCTTGTTACTGCTAAGATGAGTGTTGTTAAGTTTGATGGAAATGGAACTGTAGATGGATTTTTCGGATCAGCTGGCTCTACAGAAATAACAATTTTTTTTACAAGTTCTCAAGACAGAGCAACTGCTATTCAGGTTCAAACAGACGGGAAAATTATATTAGGCGGCACATCTAATAATAATAATCTCCCATACCAACAAAGATGTTTTGTTCTTGCCAGATTAGACTCAACAGGTATACTTGATCCAACATATGGTTCCGGTGGTGTAGTTATAACCGATTTATCACCATCATACAATTTAGAGGGAAGAACAATGGTAATTCAACCAGATGATAAAATAGTATTAGGAGGAACTTGGGATATTTTGGGTACAGCTCCGGCAAGTTTTGCTTTAGCTAGATACGATACAACAGGTGCATTAGATACAACGTTTGGACTTGCTGGAACCGGA
>CAIUKZ010000445.1 GCA_903899865.1 uncultured Bacteroidales bacterium
ATCTAGCGCAGGCATTGCACAGTGGATATACCGTGGACAGACTACATGAATTGACAAGAATTGACCGTTGGTTCCTTCACAAGTTAAAGGCTATAGTGGATAAAGAAAGTGAGTTGGAAGCCTTTAACTCAATCAATGAATTGCCAGACAGCTTGTTGCGCCGTGCTAAAGAAATGGGATTCTCAGATTTTCAAATCACTCGTCTTGTGACTAAATGTGATCCAAACGATGTAGAAGAGCTAAATAAAATAACTCGTGCCAACCGTATTAGTCGTGGTATCCTGCCTGTGGTTAAGCAGATAGATACATTGGCTGCTGAATACCCTGCTCAAACCAACTATTTGTATTTGACTTATGGAGGTACTGCCACTGATATGAAATATCTTGGCGACCATCGTTCGGTAGTGGTACTTGGCTCAGGTGCATATCGTATTGGTTCTTCTGTGGAATTTGACTGGTGTGGTGTAAATGCACTGATGACTATTCGCAAAGAGGGATTCCGTTCGGTAATGATTAACTACAATCCAGAAACGGTTTCTACTGATTACGACATGTGCGACAGACTGTACTTTGATGAGTTGAGTTTTGAACGTGTGATGGACATCATAGAGATGGAAAATCCAATGGGAACTATCGTGTCAACAGGTGGTCAAATTCCTAATAATCTTGCCATTAAGCTTGCTGAATGCAAAGTTAATATACTAGGTACACAAGCCAATTTCATAGACATGGCAGAAGATCGACATAAATTCTCTTCCATGCTTGATGAATTAGGAATAGACCAACCGCGCTGGAAGGAACTCACCACTTTTGAAGATGTAAATGAATTCGTGGAAGGTATTGGCTTCCCTGTTTTGGTGAGACCTTCCTACGTGCTTTCGGGTGCTGCTATGAATGTTTGTCATGACTCAGCACAATTAGAAAGTTTCTTAAAGCTGGCAACGGATGTGTCAAAGAAGCATCCGGTTGTAATTTCGGAGTTTATTGAACGTTGCAAAGAGATAGAAATTGATGCAGTGGCCGATAAAGGGGAAATATTGGTATATGCCATTTCTGAACACGTAGAGTTTGCAGGTGTACACTCAGGTGATGCTACTACGCAGTTTCCTCCACAAAAGATTTACGTAGAGACCATTCGTAGAATCAAGAATATAGCCCGTGAAATAGCTAAATCACTAAATATATCTGGACCTTTTAATATCCAGTTTTTGGCGAAGGACAATTATATCAAGGTGATAGAGTGTAATTTGCGTTCATCTCGTAGTTTTCCATTTGTATCTAAAGTGTTGAAAATTAACTTTATTGAATTGGCAACTAAAGTAATGCTAGGGCTGGAGGTTGAAAAACCAGAAAAATCAGCATTTGACTTGGATTATGTGGGTATCAAGGCTTCACAATTTTCATTTGCTCGCCTTCAACAAGCCGACCCTGTATTGGGAGTAGATATGGCTTCTACAGGTGAGGTTGGATGTATTGGATTTGATCTTCAAGAGGCGATATTGAAGTCGTTACTTTCAGTAGGCTATCGCATTCCAGAAAAGAGAATTATGATTTCATCTGGTGAAGCAAAATCGAAAGTTGATTTACTTGATGCTTGTAAGTTGCTTCAAAAGAAGGGATATGAACTTTATTCCACAGGTGGTACTTGTAACTTCCTTGCAGAGAATGGTGTAGCATCTACACGAGTTCAATGGCCTGATGAGGAAGGTGAGTTTAATGTGAAAAATATGCTTGCCAACAAGCAATTTGACTTAGTTATCAATATACCAAAGAATACAAGCCGCCGCGAGTTGGAAAATGATTACATTATCCGTCGAAGTGCGATTGACTTTAATATTCCACTTTTGACCAATGCTCGTCTTGCCAGTGCATTTATTACTGCTTTTTGTAATAAGTCAATGGAAGATATTAAAATTACTAGTTGGGATGAGTATTGATTAAATGCAGGTGATTTAACTCTGTAGTTGTAAAGCAAAAAGCGGTTGTCAAAATATCAGACAACCGCTTTTCTTATTTTCTAATCGCAGAGTGCATATAAATCCCCTCTCGGATTGACCAATAAGATAGGAATTTCTGATTTTCGGATAACATGTAACTCCTTTGGTCCGAAGAATATATCATCCAGTCCGTAGTCTCTTGAAGCTGAAATGATGATAATCCCTCCATTCACTTTAGTCGCAAATTCTATGGCTTCCATTTCTACTTTGAAACTATCAGATTTTGCTGTTGATAGGGTATAGGGTAGGTTGAACTTATCAAATAAAGTTTGCATTTTTTCTGCATTTCTCTTTGCTTTGGATCCATAATCATTTGCCAGTAGCATGTGAATTTTTGACTGGCTAAATCGTCCGAAAGCTGAGGCGAACTGGGCTTTCTCTAATTCCTCTTCCAAAAATCCAATGGGTAAAACTACCTGATTTATATCAAGTTGACTAAACGAAGATTTCCAATATACGTAAGGAATTCGTAGGTTTCTACAATTATTTAATAATCCTTTTATGGTCTTGGATTTTTCATCTTCCAATTGAATAAATAGAAATGAAGACTCATTCTTTTCACAGAAACTTTCTATACTTTCTGATTTATAATCAATGATGTATGTGCGAACCTGTGTGAGTTCTAATTGTATGATTTTGTCTGCAATTTCTCTTTCAACTTGTTCTTTTGTTTCCCCAATATTCAAAAACCATACTATTCCAAATTCTTTTTTCAATTGGCAAGAAAGCAAATAGGCACTTTTTAAAATGCAGTCTGACTTTTCTATGTTAGCTATGTTGACAGTTATCATCTTATTCTAGGTAATAAATACGTTTAACCCTTCTTGAAATACCAGTTAAGACTTCGTAGGTAATAGTTTTTAGTTGTTCGGCTATTTCATTAATACTTATATTTTCACCAAAAAGTTCCACTACATCCCCCTCACTCACATCCATACCAGTTATATCAATCATGCATAAATCCATGCATATATTGCCAACTATCTTGGCTCGCTTTCCATTTACAAATACCTCGCCAACACCATTGCCTAGTTTTCTGTCATAGCCATCAGCATAACCGATGGGTAAGATTCCTATTTTCCTATTTTTAATTGAAATTCCTTTTCTACCGTAGCCAATGGATTCACCTGCTGGAATATCTTTGATTTGTATGATGATTGTTTTTAATGCACAAACAGTTTTTAGTTTTACCCCAGTGACAGCACTAATTCCATAATGACCAATGCCTAATCTGACCATATCAAATTGGAATTCCGGGAATCGTTCGATACCTGCGGAATTTAGGATGTGTTTTAAAATTTTATGTGAAAATGCATTTGATAATTGCTCCGAGCAGCTTTTAAAAATGTCCACTTGTTGCTTGGTAAATGCATCATATTGAGAATCATCTGCAGCTGATAAGTGTGAAAATATTGACCTGATCTTGATTTGTGGATTAAGTTTAATATATTCGATAAGCTGACCGACTTCATTTGGATCAAAACCTAAGCGATGCATGCCAGAATCAATTTTGATATGAATAGGATAGTCTGTCAATCCAAGTTTTCCAACTTCC
>CAIUKZ010000446.1 GCA_903899865.1 uncultured Bacteroidales bacterium
CAAAGCCAATCGTAATCCTGTCCGAGCATGATTCATGTAGAATACGTTATCATCAGTCTTCAATTCATTGCGAAACAAATGAATTCTTGACCTAAAGACCTCGAATAAAGTATATTTAATATTCAATTTTGGAATGAGACCAATCATTTAAACTACAATTATTTATTTCCAACCATCTTCGCTACACTTCTCAGACATCTATCACCAGTTACTCTGCTGGTACAGTTTATAGCCAAATTTACCAACAAACATCAACATCGGTTTATGCACTTTTTCATACCGACCATAATCTACAATACTTCCACCATACTTAAGTTTGTAATCACGAACACCATATTGCTCGTCTGGCCTTCCTGCTCCTCCGAAATCAAACACTTTATATTCATTCTCTTTCGCCCACAAGAGTACCTTCCAAGTTAAGAAATCATTCGGCCGCTTTGAAAAATAATTGGCATCACTCCCTGCAAACCAAGCATATACTGACCCCTTATAACAAAGTCGGATTTGACCTGCCACCATTTTTTCTCCATCATAAGCACCAAAATATGCAACCTTATCAGACAATGCTTTTCTTGCATTAGTAAATAGTTGCTCATCCGACAACGGCACCCTAATACGTTTGTATGTTACTTTCAGCAACTGAACCAACTCATCTATTTGATTGTCATCTGACAAGACCTTAAAAACCAATCCTGATCTTTCTGCAATACTTACATTGCGTCTTCTTTCTTTATGCAGATTATTCCACAATTCTTCTCCACTCAATGTCAAATCAATTAATGTATCCAAATGGGCTTCAAATTTATAATTCAAACGTTCAAACACTGGATGTAAATGGCTTATGTCAAACAAATTACGAAACTGACTATAAATGGCTTTACCTTTGATCATTTTGTCGTACTCTTGTAGCATTAAGGCAGCTACAGTAATATCATTGTTTTCAACCAAAGGACCACCCATAACGACCGATCGAACAGTAAATTCACCGAAAAAACCATCATATTCTCTTTGTATTACCGAAAGTAAACAACCAACTATTTCACCTTTCACATCAATGGAGATTATAATTTCTGGAGTTAGTCTCGGTGTTTGAGAATATAGATCAAACATTTTTGGAGTTTGAAACACATTCCCGTTTGGGTGGTTTAGAACAAAAGCACGCCATTTTTCTTTGTCAATTTTTGAGAAATCTGTCTCAAATCTTATTTTGGAAGATACTATTTTGTTAGAGTGTTTAAATTTTGTAGTTGTGATTTTAATAAATTGTTCCCCAATGTAATATAACGACGAAAAATTTACTACTAAAAATCTTCCATGCTCCACCAACTTCCCGCCAAATTTACTTTTAAAATCACGCACACCATATCCATCATCGGGTTTGCCTGCACCCATCATATCAAATCGCGCATACCCTTGCTGAGCTGCATATTCTATACCTGCCCAAGTAGCTAGTGTAGATGGAAAAACATTTTTAAACTTTCCATCCAATCCACATACAAACCACTCAAAAACTGCCAATTTGGGACTTAACACGCACACACTTCCTCCAATCAGTTGACCTTCATATTTTACAACAAGTAGTTTCCCATAACCTTGTTCGATTAGAGTTTCAAAAAATGAAAATGAAAATAGAGGTAATTTAATTTTTGTAGTATATAGGCTCTTCAGCAATTCATAATAGGCTATTATATCTTCCTTTTCCCTTGTTTCAAACCACTCTGCCCCTTCTTTCTTAGATAATTTTATATCTCTACGCTTAGTTGTACTGAGATTTTTAAGTGCTGTCTCTACATCTGGAGTTGCTACGTGAAAATTAAGATGAGCTTGATAGGTATAACCAGCTTTCACAAAAACAGGTTTATGTACCGAATAATCAGAATAGTTGCGTATTTCTATGTAAATAGCTTTGCGTGACAGTTGCTTTCTTACAAAGCCTAACAATGTCTCTAATGCTACTTCAGTGATATTCCCGTCAATCAATACTCCTCCTGGCACTATGGCACGTTTGCTAAAAAACTGCTTGATGGCATTACCCTCTGCAATTACATATCCACAAACCAAACCCACCAACCTACCTTCCTCAGAAACCCCATAAACAAAAGGTTTCATAAATGACAAAGAAGCATAAAACTTATAACATGCAGCAGTTTGAAAGAATGAAGCATTGACTGACCGTGTTGCCAAGGCCTCCCATTGCACCATACCTATCTGTTCTATGCCTTTATGTAATTCAATATTATTCATCAAATCAAGAATTCTTTATTCATTGTACAGACGCATTGCAATGCGTCTTTTAATACCGCAATTTATTCACGTACAGACGCAATGCATTGCGTCTTTTATACCGCAGATTATTCACGTAAAGACGCATTGCATTGCGTCTTTTATTCAGACGTATGGCGTCTTTTATTCAGACGCAATGCATTGCGTCTCTACCTGTATTTCAATATTTTCGCTGGATTTCCGCCCACAATGGCATAATCAGGCACATCTTTCGTCACCACTGCACCAGCACCAATTACGGCCCCATTTCCTATTTTTTTACAACCAGGAAGCACCATTGCTCTAGCACCGATCCACACATCATTGCCTATTTCCAAAGGTGCTTTATCATATACTCCCTGATGACCCATAGGGACATCCTTATTTTCAAAATTATGTCCACCCCCCAAAAACAGCACATCCTCTGACATCATCAAATGATTACCTATAGTAACTATTCTGTTTAAGCATTTAAAATTCCTTCCAAATCCCACTTCAAACCCTACTCGAAAATCCCTTCCATTACCAAAATAGACACCATTCTCCACGACCAAACTTTCGCCACAATAAGAAAAAATACGTTTACAGAGGAATCGTCTTAAAAACATAAAAATCTTTCCGACAACAGGAAAAGTTGATTTTGGTAGATAAATGGCAATTCCATAATACAATACTAAATATATTATTCTCATATTGAATGTTAAATATTATTGACTTCAAATCGGCAAAACTGAAGTAAGTCACTATGAAATACTTTCCTATGAGAAGTTTTTACTGTCAAGAGAAAATAATTTGGTAGTGTTTTACATCTTGTCAAGTTCATTTTTGCGATTTTCTCTTAATTGCAACCATTAACCATGGACTCATAGATATAAATCTATTTAGAAACAAAAATTTTTCTAAAAAAGCAAAAACTGACACAAAATATCCTGTTGAATCTATTTTAAATGGCATCCAATTAAAACCTTTAATCGATTTAATCTCAAAATTAAATCGATTAAATACATGCATCAACTCCTCCAATGTAGGTTCATTATAACTAGCTCTGAATGCATCGACGGTATCTTTGTGCCTATATTTTCTAATCAAATATCTTACACTTTTCGGATTTGTAAAAGAAAAAACAAAAATACCATCATCTGTCAACAAATCATCAATTTTCTGAAAAAACCTATTAAAATTAGGAAAATAGTAAATTGATTCAATGGCGATAATTAATGAAAACTTTTCAATAAATGACTCCTCAATAAAGTCGTTACAAATAACCTTAATATCAGACCTATAATTTTGTATATATTCCAAATCATTTTTGGATAAATCTATCACAGTCAACATATTCACGTCATCCATGAGAGGTATTGAAAATCTACCATCGCCCCCTCCAATATCCAAAACGCTTTTTGTTGAATCAGTAAATTGTTTGATAAATGAGTACTGAATATTAAATTTATACAAACCATAAGGACTTTGGTAATGTGATTTGTAGCTGTATGACTTTTTAAATTTCATTTTCATTTTTTATATTGATTTCTAGTCATTTGGCGAACGTACCTATATTTACTCCTAAATTTTGATTGCTCCATTTGAGAAATCTCTCCAATGTAACTTCATTATATTTCAAAAACGTCTTACTGTGCCCAATCAAAACAACGTTAGTTTGCTTATCCTCATTAATTGTTTTATTTATTATTCTTTTCACAGCATTAATCAATTGATAGCCAGAAGCCTGATTAAAATCCAACTTCCATGGACTCTTCTTGAAAAAAGATGTAATTCTTAATGTGCTAGTATTTTTCTTTGGTTCTTGAGGTGCAACCACATCATTTTTTTTATGTTTATGAAACTTAGCACGAACCATCCTAAAGACTCGAATAGGAGTTACGAACGACCAAAAATATCGCATTTCAGTATAAATAGGATACTCTGTCAATAAGCCATTTGAATCGTATAGGTTAATATTGTGTTGATCTGCAGGGTATGAATGTAGCTGACTATGGGCATTAGAGTAGTCATAATTCACATTTCCAGTCTGACAACCACCTTTGTAAACCGAGGTATCTATCTTTATTCCATTTGACACCAATGCGTTGTAAATATTTGGTGTTGGCATCATAGACCAGTTTGCAGCACGAAAAGCAGTGCACGAATAATCGGATGACACAGGCTGTAGCAAGTCCTCCAAAAATCTCTTCGAAGTACTCACCATTTCATAAATTCTGTCATAACTGAGAGCAGCCATATTATATTCGGCCCAACATTGCTCCCAACTCAAGCCATTAAATTCGGCTTTGAAATAAGATGAATGGATATGAAGTTGAACATCATGCCCCCTACGTATTGCATCTATTAGTTGAGATTCAATGTCCTTATAATAAAATTTATCTTCCCCTGTCTCTTCATAATACCTTTTAAAACAAAGTATTTCTGCTACATCTGCAAGTATAGTCAACTTTCCATTGTACTTTTCTAATAAATCCATCAACCGATAAGTTGGTTCCACCATCAATTCGTAAGGTGATCCATCACCATTGCCATGGATTTCATAGTCGAGAGTAAATATAAGATTCATCATTTATTGCAATGTTTTAAAAAAGTCAATCCAATAATCAATTTTTTCATTTGCCTGTTTGGAAATTTTACGCCTGCCATAAGGTGAATTGCCACTTTTTAAATTTTCAAATAGATAAAGAACAATTTCTATGGCATCCATCAATACAAATTCTCCATCACCTAGAGGAATTATTTGTGTACTATGTAGATTTCTTAAGTCGTTAGAAACATCTGTCATATCCCGAAAGACACCTCTATACTTTGAATGGGTCTTAAAATTTGACTTGAAATTATCGCCATCCTTATTGATAATATTAATTTCAAACGACCGGTTAGTATGTATTCGTACTGGATAATCATCTCCCAACAAGTCTTCAACTACATGTATCAATGTCAGGTGCTTTAATTTTGCACCAAGCATCAACACTTTTCCCTTGTTAATCAGCAATTTGTAATAAGGGCTATTTTCTTTAAATGGGGTGTCAGACAGATGATGACCCTCAGTGTAGTAGGTAGATTTTGGACCTATTGCAATCACAGAATGAGTTGGTGACAAACTCCTGTCTGCATTGGGTAAAAATGAATAATACTGATTAATCACTCCAGTTGAAATAGCAGCAGTTCTGACATCAAACGTTGTTATTTGCTTTATATAATCCTCTGATGAGCCTTTCATTGGGATGGCTGGAAAAAGCAAAGTAAATCCATTGTCTAAAATACATTTATTGAGGTGTTGTACCAAAACTTTATAGCCACCCTCCACTTTTCCAATATCTAACAAAGAAGTATGAACAAAAACATCAGATTCAAATTTCACATTACTAAAAATAATCTCAGTTTCTGACTTTGTCAAAGTTACTATTCCTTGTTTTTCAGGCATTTTAACTTTGGTCCTATTAACAAGATTCTTCACAAAGGGAGGTATTAAATAATATATCAACTTAAGAATAGTCATACATCAAAACAATTGGTTTATATGCCATAATTGAAAATGGCATAGCGGTTAAGTCTCTCAATTAAAGCAACATAGGCAATAATACTAAACAATAAAAGTATAATATTTTTCGTCTGGTGATTAAACTTTCTTTGTCACGCTTTTATAAATATCAAGTATTTGTTGACAAATATCTTTATTGTCGAAATGACTAATTTTTTCTCTTCCATTGGTTCGCTGATTACTTATGAAAATTTCATTTAATTTTTCTGAGATAACTACCTCATCATAAGGAGTAATAAAACAATTTTGCGTTGTCTCTATCACATTTCTTACATCTCCCACATCTACAGACACTATCGGACAA
>CAIUKZ010000447.1 GCA_903899865.1 uncultured Bacteroidales bacterium
AATATCGCTAGGTTTAAAAAAAGCAATTCTCCAATTCGCTGTTACCCTCTTTGAGAAACTGCGTAATGCTAGATACTTTCAATTCGTATGTCCGTATCAACTTCATTCCATAAGGACTTATCTTGCATCCTCCGCCATCGCGTCCGCCTTTTTGTCGGATGACAATGGGCACAGGCGACAGTTGATTCAGCTTGTCAAGCAGATGCCATGCGTGTTGGTACGACATTTTCAAACTTTTTGCCGCTGCGTGCATGGAACCATCACTAATCACTTGCTTCAACAACCTTATTTGCAAAGGCCCCAGAAACAATTCGTCTTCTCGGTAAAATGAAAGTTCTGCGCTCATATTGAATGTATATTTGTCCACAGAGTATCGTTTAATAAAGGTTTGGTAAAACCACTCCGGTGCACTCGGAGCAGTTTCAGATTCGAAAACGGAGTATCCAATTAGCGTGCCAAAAATGTAAGTAATTGACTGATAATTTATTATGCGCGCTTGTGCGTCAATATGGAGAAGGGATATCCTACCTGGCGGATGGACAAACAGGAGTAAAACGACATTTATGTAGCTTTTTGAAAAGTAAGAAAAACTAAATAATGTCCTATTCTCTGTATCAATTGCCTTCCCATTTATGTGCAGGATAGATAGGAGAATAAGATATTGGCTTTAGCCTAACAATGATAAAATTTGGCTAAAGCCCTGTGATTCTTGAACATTTGTTGTGACAATCAAATACAACATTATTTCTACCCTACCACTAAGTGTAATTCATTCTTGCCACTCCCCAACTTTTGCTAGTCAGCGTTATTTAGCGTATCTTTGTGGTCAATACGCGTTTCGTCAGGATTTGGTTGCAAGTTGTGAGTGAACGGCGGAAGCGAAAACAAACTATGTCATTTGAAAAATTAGATCTGATAGAGCCGATCTTAAACGCTCTTAAACACGAAGGTTACACCCAACCTACTCCTATCCAAGAAATTTCTATCCCCATCGTACTTAAAGGCACTGACTTATTGGGTTGCGCACAAACTGGAACTGGTAAAACAGCCGCTTTTGCAATACCCATCCTCCAACGTCTCACCTTGCTCAAAGGCAATGACAACGGAAGACGAAAAATCCAAGCACTCATAGTTACTCCCACTCGTGAACTGGCCATACAGATAGACGAAAGTTTTGCCAATTATGGACGGTTTCTGAATTTGAAACATACCGTTATTTTTGGTGGAGTGCCACAGTCCAAGCAAGTGGCGCAACTGAAAATGGGCGTAGAAATACTTATTGC
Organism: uncultured Bacteroidales bacterium; assembly: GCA_903899865.1. Taxonomy (GTDB): domain Bacteria; phylum Bacteroidota; class Bacteroidia; order Bacteroidales; family Paludibacteraceae; genus Paludibacter. The sequence continues at coordinate 1,284 of CAIUKZ010000447.1, forward strand.
CACGCCAGGAAGACTGCTTGACTTACAGACTCAAGGTTATGTCAATCTGAATGATCTCAAGATTTTTGTTCTCGATGAGGCCGACCGCATGCTAGATATGGGATTTATTCATGATGTGAAAAAACTGGTGAAACTGATTCCTGCTCGTCGTCAGTCACTTTTCTTTTCGGCTACCATGCCCGATGATATTCGTGTACTAGCAGGAACCATTCTCACCCGCCCCGAAGAAGTGAAAGTTACTCCCGTATCCTCTACCGCCGAAACCATTCAGCAAGAGCTATATTACGTGGATGCGGTGAACAAAAAGGACTTGCTGGTACACCTGCTACAGGACAAATCTATCCAATCAGCACTCGTATTTACCCGCACCAAACACGGAGCTGACAAACTCTGCAAAGTGCTGGACAAAGCCAAAATCAAAGCCGAAGCCATTCATGGCAATAAATCTCAGAACGCCCGTCAGAACGCGCTCCGCAATTTCAAAGAAGGAAGCACCCGTGTGCTGGTAGCCACTGATATAGCAGCTCGTGGAATAGACATTGATGATTTGAATCTGGTGATTAACTACGAAATACCCAACATCCCCGAAACCTATGTGCACCGTATCGGAAGGACTGGACGTGCAGGATTGAAAGGGAAAGCAGTATCGTTTTGCGATGTAGAGGAGCTCGAATTTATACGCGACATCCTCAAACTGATACGTGTCAGCATTCCGGTGGTGGACAGTCACCCATTCCCTGCCGAAAACACAGTGCCAGAGCCCAAGGCTAAGCCCAAAAAGAAATCATCCGCAACCAATAAAAATGCTGGCTCACCTAGATTTAGAGCTAGAAAGGCGTAATTATAAAGGTTCTGAAAGTTTCGATATCAATGAAAAGGCACGAGTAATCTCGTGTTTTTTTGTGTTTGGGAAATGAGTATATTTGCTTCGAATATTTGGACTCCTTGCCTTGCTGATTAACTTCAAATTTGACCATCGACAATTTAAATAACATGAGAAAATTCTTGCTTATCGCCGTATTCATTTCGTTATCAAACTTATGTTTACTTTCTGAAAAAATGGAATTTTATCGGTTTTGTACCAAACACATGACATGTACGCAAACTCCAGATGATTATTGCTACAAAGAGATTTGCTTCGACTGGGAAAAAATGAGCTATTATTTTGCTGATGGACATTTTACGAGAGAACTAGGTACTAATGCATCAATGATTCATGGCAAACTCTACAAAAGAGGAAAAACGATTGTCTGCGTAGATTCAACATCAAGAAAGAAATATTACTTTAAAACTGAAAGTCCTAATTCAATTAAGGTTCTTACTAAGACAGACGATTTAGATAAAAATACTTACTTATATTTAGCTGAAGTAAGAAATTCGAATGAGGAAATTAAGTTCGGGTCTTATAAGGTTTGTTTCAATGAATACGACCTCATCAAATCAAAATACTATGAAACAGGTATTA
>CAIUKZ010000448.1 GCA_903899865.1 uncultured Bacteroidales bacterium
ATAATGCTGATGCACTTCATGGTGACTTATCTCAAGCGCAACGTGACAATGTGATGCAAAAATTCCGCATTCGCAATATCCAGTTGCTAGTGGCTACCGACGTGGCAGCTCGTGGATTGGATGTGAATGACTTAACGCACGTGATTAACTACAACCTTCCGGATGATGTGGAGATTTACACACACCGTAGCGGTCGTACAGGTCGTGCCAATAAAAAAGGAATTGCCGTATCTATCATCCATTCCAAAGAGCGCTTCAAAATCAAAGACATTGAGCGCATGCTTAAAAGACAATTCACACAGGAGCAAATTCCTAATGGATTGGAAGTGTGCAAGAAACAATTGTTTTTCTTGATTGACCGCATGGAAAATGTGGATGTCAATGAAGAGCAAATCTTGCCATATATGGCTCAGATTATGAAGCAGTTGGAGTATCTGAGCAAGGAAGAAATCTTGAAACGCTTTGTTTCACTTGAGTTTAATCGGTTTTTATCATACTATAAAAATGCGGAGGATCTGAATATACCAGAAGGCAATTCACGTGAGCGTGGAGAGCGTGGTGATAGAGGCGATAGAAATGAGCGTGGACCAAAACCAGCTGGACGCATTCGTCTGAAAATGAATGTCGGCGAACGTGAAGGCATTGATGCTAAACGTTTTCTTGGAATTATCAATGACGTAACAGGTGACAAATCCATCAGCATTGGTGCCATCGAAGTGACCAATAAATTTACTTTCTTTGATGTGTTTGCTGATCAAGTAGATAAAGTTATGGCTGCATTTACGGGCGATACTGATTTGGAAGTAAGCGAAGCCAAAGGCAGCAAATCATTCGAAGGAGGTGCCAGTCGTAAGCCAGAATATCGCGGACGCACCTCTTCTGGCGGTGACTCTCGTGGGGGTGGTTATCGTGGAGGCGACAGAGCTAGTAGTCGTCCAGCAGCCAGTGCAGGTGGTGAGAAGCCATGGCGCAACCGTGAGTTGGGTGACCGTAACAGCAGACCATCAGGTGGTGGAAGTTCAGACCGCAGAAGTGGTGGGTATAAGAAGAAATACTAAACTTGTTTTCGTGTTTATTTGTTTACAATTGGCTCTAAGTGATTTTTCACTTGGAGCCTTTTGGTAGATGAAAGATGGCATGGTAACTGGGAAAAACAAAAAACCACAAAAACCACAAAAGGCACAAAAGCAAAAATTGAAAATTTAGAATAGAAAAAGGATTTTCGAAGAAAGGACACAACAGAGATACCTATCGGTATTGGCTCAATTTTCATTCTTCATTCTTCTCTCTTACTTTTGTGCTTTTTGTGGTTTATTTTCCTCCTTTTTTCCTTTTCCGCCTATTTCCTTATACCCATGAAAATCTGGTACAAATTTCTTTGATGCGATGAATTTAGTCCAAAAGACCTACTTTGTTTCGCAGTTTTGGGTGATTTATTAACAAAAAAGTTTAGTTTTTAAATTACTTTAATTGCTATCTTTGCTTGATTTGTCTAATTCTATTTGGTTGGATTTGACTTATTGTCCTTATTTCTAGTTCGTTTTTCAATAAAAAGTTCCTTACATAAGAGTGAAAAAGTCATTTATAATAAAATTATTTACATTCGTATTGACATTTTTTGTGTCAATAGGCTCTGCGTATTCTATAACAAAAACGGTAGG
>CAIUKZ010000449.1 GCA_903899865.1 uncultured Bacteroidales bacterium
ATCAACCAATGCTGTATTCACATTTCAATACTATGGGTACAATCAGATAGCAGTATTTGCCATTAGCATTTTCATTATGCAGGTGATTCCAGGACATATTCTTCAATATAAAAGCAATACAAAAAATGTTTAAAGCGCTAGATCCATTACTTCACTCAGAATTGCGACTTGGCATTATGTCCATCCTGATTTCTGTTGAAGAGGCTGATTTCCTGTTTATAAAAGAAAAAACTGGAGCTACCGCTGGAAATATTAGCGTACAGTTAGAAAAGCTGAATGAAGCCGGATACCTGAAGATAGAGAAAGGATTTCTAGGGAAACGCACACGCACCGTTTGTAGCATTACTCCTGAAGGTGCAGCCGCTTTTGCTGCTTATGTAGAGGCAATTAAGAGTTATTTTGAATCCAAATAGTGGATTAGGAACAAAGATGCCAACTAAAAAAAAGGGCTGACTAAAACCTCTTAGTCAACCCCTTTTTTATTATAAACAATTCAACGCTGGATCAATAGCTAAGCAACTTTGATTTTGCAACTATAAAACCTTTGCTTTCTATGCACACGATGAAGATACCTTTTGACAAGTCTTTGATATCAATGGTGGATAGTTGGCTGTTCAATGGTATGCGTTTCAATTGATGACCAGACATGTCAAAGATAAGTGCATAGCTGTTGTCAATCAATCCTTCGTATTCAATAAAGAATACACCATTGCATGGGTTTGGATAGATGTTGATGGAGTTGCCATTGTCTGCTTTCTTATCTATGCTCAGTCCGGCCTTATACATACAAGCACCAATGCTGTATTTGCCGTTGGTAATAGTTGGATTTCCTAAGAAATCAGTATCGCAAGCTTTCAGGCTAAAATACTTTTGTGGATCAATGCCTTTTTCGATACACGGTGAATTGGATTGCAGAACATAAGCGTTCATTGTTTTAAGCTGTGATGGCAACTTTAAAGTATCACCACCTCCAGGATAGTATAGCATTGGATTAGTCTCCATGCCTGTGAAGCCATCGACAGTTTTTTCTTGCCCTGCTTTGCCAGCTCTCCACTCATCAAGTGTGCTGTAGGTGTTGGTTCCATCCCTATATTTTGACCCATTTTCAGAATAATAACAATTCCCCCAATACTCTACGCTACCTGTACCCGACATATTATTGTCTACGTACAATAGGTTGTTGCCTTTTAGATACACCAGATTGTTGAAGATTTTGCAATTACTTACATCTCTTTTCGCATAGTCTTCTAATCGGTGAAAGCCAAGTCCGCTTCTATTGGTAGATGAACCTGTTTTTTGTTCAAGGTAAACGGTGTTGTTGTAAATATAACTATTAGATATTCCTGTACCCCAGTTGACAAATCCGAAAGCACTTTCTGCTGAATTTCTTCTACAATCATTTTCTGATATACAGTATCGGATGATATTACCTGTTGTTGGATTTGGAGTGTCATAGTCGCACACCATGGCTCCCATTCCGTCGTTTTTGTACGAATAGCAATATTGGACAATGCAATTGGTTGAACCTCCATCAATATCAAATCCTCCTCCATCTTTTCCTGTTGATCGATAGTCTGAAAAGATACAGTATTGCGTCACGACGTTAGAGCAGGCATAAGTCCACATACACAATCCTCCACTGCCTGAACAATCATGGACATAACAGTATTCAATAAGTCCTTTTGCTAAGCCTGAGAACACAGCCCCTGAACCTTTTTTATCCGTATTGTGAATTTCGTAAATTTCACAATTGGACATATAGATACTGTCATGCGCAAAAGGTCCTGCAATACCAAAGTCATAGGTTTCGAAGCCCGCTTTGGCATGATGAAACTTGGAGTCTGTAACGACGATATTTTCATATCCATTGAAATTATAGTCCCAATTTCCAAATTGTGCAACACGAAAAAAGTCATGTACATTTAGTCTTGAGAATCTAACAGGTGCCACTTTTGCGTCATCTTGGTCGGTATAAAAATCCAACCCTTTTTGCTTCTCATTGGTTGTAATAATTCCTTTTATTTCAAAGTTGTCGAATACAAGTCCACCTGTGTTGTATGTTTTAATACCACTCATCGATCCTGCATTGATTACTGCAGGTTTTGTGCCGTAGGTACAAAATACCACAGGCTTTTCTTTAGTTCCACTTGCTTCACGCCCCAAGTCTATTTGTCCTGAGAAAGTTTTCCCTTCTTCGAAGAAAATAGTATCCCCTGGTGAAAAACTTCGAGATAACTGTGAGAGTGAGGTGAAAACTGAATTTACATTCAGATTTGAAGGAGCTTTTCCTGATGG
>CAIUKZ010000450.1 GCA_903899865.1 uncultured Bacteroidales bacterium
GTCATCAAACTTAATAGCATGAACATGAATAGAAATTGCAATTTTCTCATAGTTAAAAATCTTAGAATTAGCGGATATGTTAGAATTAAATGCATTTGTTTTGGTTCTCTTTCACCTCAAATTGAAATGCGGCATAGGACTTAAAAAAATCAGACAAACAATCATGAATCCCTAAAGTCCCATTTTTTATCTGTAAGCCGAGTCACACTTTGCTCATTATGTAAATCTCAATCAAGCGAACACCCCAAGGTGTATCTTTTGATCAAATGGATTTATTGCAAAATGTCTATTCTAGACATCAAACAATAACAAAAAATAGGTGATTTACAAAATTATAAAAAATCTCGCCAACCTACCAGTATTTTGCAACTAATAATTGTTAAATCGACGCACGAATAAATCTCTTTCTATGGACTCATATCAATTCAATGCGCATCTTTAGAAGGACTGATTTATGCATTGGAAGGACAAAACAACAAAAGACCCCAAACAATAAATTGTCTGAGGTCTTCTTAATAAATTTTGTTTATGGTTTTATCACCAATTTGGTAATGGAGTAGAACTTCCCATTTTGAACCCTTATTAAATATACACCGGGCAATATACCATATCTACTTAGATCTATCTCCAATGAGTTTTTAAGCACTTTTGGACGAACAACTTTGACAACATCTTTCCCTTGTAAATCTAAGATATTTACCACTGCCTTGTCGCCATAATCACCTTTCAAATTGATAACATCATTCACTTTAACAGGTGATGAATATTCCATTACATCACTAAACTTAGTAATCAAGGATCCTGTAGAAAAATCAATGTCAGTATTACATGTATTCTCACCATTGGCATCTCTAGTCCACATCGACACGATACCAACAGGTGGGTTAATTAATATCTTAGCTACATCCTGACCTTTGGCTAGTGTCGGAGTAATTTCTTTGTATGACTTCCAATTGTCCGAAGTATAGCCAATCCAATTAGTACCACCATTATTTAGTCCAGAAACAGTCAAAGTGGATGATTTTTCATCATAACTAGCCTTGAAATTTGCACAACCTATGTAGGTTATCTTTGGATCAGCTAAGAAATTAAAGTTTTTGGTGCATTTATTCAGTTCCTTTTGATTCATGCCTATCATGGATATCAATCCAACTTTTCCTTTCAATTTGACCACAGCCACATCCTGTCCTTCAGTCAACTTTGGGGTTATCTCCTCAAATGTTTTCCAATTATCCAGTGTGTTGGCAATCCAGATCTTACCTCCATTGTTTAACCCCGAGAATGTAAGAGTATTGGTAGCTTTATCATAAGTTGCCTTGAAATCAGAACAATAATTTACCGATGGTTTTACCACTACAGAATCAAAAATCGCAACCATGCCTTGTGCATACCATCTTCCCATATAATCATTTGGATGTAATGGGTTGGCTACACAGTCTTTTGCTTTCTTCCTATGGTATATTGTGTCACTCATCGTGGTCATGTCTACATTCACCACACCATCATCTTCTAGTGATTGAAGAGCCGTATTATATCCCTTCATCCGCTCTAAATAAACAGCAGCATTTGATGGGTCAGTCACGTATTCTGGATCATACAGCATATTGGACAAAAGCATAAACTCCACATCAGGACATCCAGTTTTGATTTTATTCATTGCCATTTGCACGTTTGCCTTAAAGCCCTGTGGACTCTGACCCCAAAAATCATTCATCCCCATATCTAGAATTACCAAGTCTGGCTTGATAGGGTTAACATACTTATCGGCATAACTAGCCAACCATCCCGAAGATGCGCCTGGCAACCCTGCATTGTATTCAACTATTTCATTATACCCAAAAGTTTTTTTCAACTGACTTGCAAATAAAGAAACATAACTTGGCATGTAAGGTGGAATATTATTGTAGCCACTCATGTCATAACCACGCGTAATACTCATGCCTAGTGCCACTATTCGAAGAGGCTTTTTGTTTTGCAATTTCTCATAAGTCAGAGGAAGCATGTCTGCTTTATAATCAAAATAATGGATTTTTGCTCTTGATCTATCTGGAATATAGGTTACGTTTACCCATTGTGATTGCACATTATTCCAGTTTAAGTTCGTTGATACGAAGTCAGATTGTTTCTTGTAAGGCATCTGTGATTTGGGCAAAGAGGTAATCTCATTACCGACCACACCAAAGTCTTGTCCTTCTTTGTATGTTATTGATTGATCATAAGATGTTACAGACACAATTTTTGTAGATGGATAAAACAACCGTCCTGTGGGCGCAGACGCACCAGTGGGTTGATACATCAACACAGTTTCACTATAGATGGTATCACAACTCCAAAATGGACACATGTATTGACCTACATTGCAAATTGGGTTGTTTACAGGATCCTTAGTAACAGACAAAGGTGCTACCGAATCGGCAAAAACAAAACCTGCATTTTTTGGTTCACTTTCTATACCAAACTCTATATACTTAGCCTTAGCAGGAGCCTCAAAAAAAAGCTCTGATTGCTTCTTAAAATCAGTTTTGGCTATGCTCTTTGATTTTGCATTGAGCAACAACACAGAGTCTTTGTCAAAAAACTTCATGAAAAGATTGGCATA
>CAIUKZ010000451.1 GCA_903899865.1 uncultured Bacteroidales bacterium
GCTGGGTGAATAACTGACGTAAATATATGTTGCCCATATCGCTCTTGAAGTTTACGCAGTTTGTTGATGTTATGATCAAACACTTTTACCTGTGCACCCAATGCATTGGCTGTTCGGACGGCTACATCACCGGCGGCACCAGCACCCAATATCACTATTTCAGTGGGGCTTATTCCAGCTACATTGCCGAGCATGATTCCTTTTCCTCCACGTTCGACGCTCATTAACTCAGACACCAACGCTATTACAGTATTACCCTCAATTTCAGCCACTGAAGCGAGAACGGGATATGCTTTCTGTTCATTCTTGATCAGCTCATACCCAAAAGCGTTCAATTTTTTCTTCATCATAAGCTTGATACACTCAGCAGAAAAATTGGTGAGTTGAAGCATCGAAAAAATCGTACACTTATCACGCATCAAACTCAATTCACTTACAGTGGGTGGAGCTACCTTTAGTACAATATCAGCACCATACACATCCGAAATATCATCAACTACGATGGCACCTGCTTCGGAGTATTGCAAATCGGTATATGACAAAGGATCACCTGCACCTCGTTGTACAATAACATGATGCCCCTCTTCTGTGAGTATAGAAACACCTTCTGGAGTAAGCGTAAGGCGCGTCTCTATCTCAGGGTTCTCTTTAGGAATGCCGATATTCAACCTTGGTTGACGGGCTATTTCTCGCAACAAACACTCTTCGGGAAAAAGTGCGTGCTGACTTTTTGGACCAGTTTTCATGCAATGGAAAATTTTATATATACAGACGCGAGACCTATGTTTACCTTCGACAAATATAGCAAACATAATATTAAGAACGTGAAATTAATAAAAAAAAATGATTCGAAGAAAGTTTTATACCTTTGCGGAGGATAAAGCGAAAATAAAATTGAAGATTCGTCGTATGCGGTGTCTGATAAAACATTTTTAGAACACAAAGACACAAAGCCGCTATCGCCGAAGGCAAAATATAAAGAAGTAAATATCTCCGTAGGCAAAATATCGTGTACCCACGCTTAACGTTAAAGGCTATAAAACACTAACAATGAAAAACAAAATACTTGGAGCCCATATTGCCATATTGGTTGGAAATTTGATATGGGGCATCAACAATCCTATAACAAAGTCGCTGATTTCTGGTTCAATAAGTCCTTATACACTGGCATTTTTCAGACTGGCTGGTGCTTGCCTTTTGTTCTGGACAGCAAGTATATTTACCACCAAAGAAAAAGTAAAGAAAAGTGACATGATTCTACTATTTTTCGCTTCCATCTTCGGCCTGGTTGTCAATCAATTGCTCAACACAGTAGGACTTTCGATGACTTCACCCATTGATGCGTCTATCATAGTGGCCACATTGCCCATAGTAACCATGATATTGGCAGCAATTATTCTCAAAGAGCCGATCACTTTGATGAAAGTAATGGGAGTGTTGGTGGGTGCCTGCGGAGCTGTACTTCTCATCAGTAGCAATCACCCCACAACTAGTGGCGAAAGCAATCTGTGGGGTAACCTGATAGTTTTTTCAGCCGCCATTGCATTTGGGCTTTATCTTACGCTATTCAAAGCGGTTATTTCAAGATATTCTGCCACTACTTGTATGAAGTGGATGTTTTTATTTGCCACAGTTATTTCTTTTCCTTTTAGTATATCAGGTGTGATGTCAACAAATTATGGCGCCATGACACTCAATGTTTACTTAGAAATAGGATTTGTGGTGGTTGGGGCAACCTATATTGGGTACACATTTATTCAAATTGCACAACGGCATCTACGCCCTACCACGCTGAGTATGTACAATTACCTGCAACCGATAGTAGCATCGTTGGTTGCAGTACAGATGGGGATAGCTAGTTTCGGGATTGAAAAAGCTGTGGCTGCAATACTGGTTTTTGCTGGAGTTTATATCGTCACACAAAGTAAATCAAAAGCACAGCTGGATGCAGAGAAAGTGACTAAAAAAGGCAGGGCTGAAAAATTGACAACTGACATTCACCCCAATTGATTTCTCTTTCTCCAAACCTGGTAAGAATTTACTAAGTTTTGCCACAACACATAAGACCCAGGTGCGATAGAAGCAATAGGACTTAAATACAGTTGCGCCATCCAAATAGCTAGAATGGTGTTTTTTTGTCCAAGGCCTTGTCCACCAGCCACCGTATCGTGATACTTACTACCGATGCGACGACCTGACAGAAACTGAGCCAAACACACCAGTAATGCTCCGATGGCAAGGGCTATTTCTATCCACCGTTGTGACGAATTTTGAGAGATAACAAATTCAACAGTTCTACCAGTGACAATGGTTAGCCCTAATGTCCAAATATAAAATGCAAAAGGAGAATAGCTACCAATGGTTTTACCAACTTTAGGAACAAAACGGGTAAAAATAAAAGCTAGCACAAATGGCACAATTAAAATCAAGCCCACATGCTGAGTAACCATCCACACCGACTCCCAGAATGGCATGGCTGTATTATTACCAATAAAAGAAAAAAGTATGGGAGCTGCTAACGCTACCGCAAAATTGCACAAAAGGCTGTATGCTGTCACACTTTCTACGCTTCCACCGAGCATTCCTGTGACTACTGCGGCCGCAGTGCCCGTTGGAACTAGTACACAAACCATCACCCCTTGAGCAACTAGCTCGCTAAACGGACGTAGTAGCAGATAAAGTGCCACACTACCAAGCAGTTGGATGCATAGAAGCCAAAAGTGTGATGGAGAAAAACGGACTTGCTTCATATCCATATTGCAATAGGTCAAAAGCAACATGGCGAAAATCATGTAGGGAGTTAAGAAAGAAAGTGCTCCGAAAAAATGGTGAAAAGTGGCGCCCACCGTCATTGCAATGGGCATCATATAGGCTCGGAGTTTTTTCAACAGTGACATGTGCAGTCTTTAATTTGGAAAGAAAAACAAAAAACAGACTACAAAAGTACAATAATTTTGAACTATCGTATTGATTTCGTGTGGAAAATCTGAAATTACAATTTCAGATTGAGGTCTTGAATATCTACAAGCTTATTGACAATGGCATAGATGGTTAGCCCAGCAGGGCTATGAATTTCCAGTTTGCGAGCGATGTTCTTCCGATGTGTGAGAACCGTATGCGTAGAGATGAACAAGGACTCGGCTATTTCTTTATTGGTCAACCCTTTGACCACGCCAACGATAATTTCCTTTTCGCGAACACTTAGTGTATGGGGATTTTCCTCCTCTAGGGCAGGAGCGAATAATTTCTCGATTTTGATGCCAATTTCCTCAGAACTATCATACATTCCAATGGTGGCATCGTACTTTTTTATCATACTCACATCCACAGCCGACGTCACTAATGCCAATACTTTCAACTTCTTATTTCCACCAAAAGCCTTTAGTTTGCTGACATCCACACTCCCCCAAAAACTAGGATTGATGATAATTACATCCAGTTTCTGCTCCTTGAGGTAGGATTGAAGACCATCAAGGCTTTCTAATTCCAGGGGGATAAATCTCAATCCTGTAATGCGCCTAAGGGTTGCTGTCACTCCATAGCGAATGATGGGCGACGGTTCTACAATTGCTATTTTGATGGTTTCTTTAATCATGCTA
>CAIUKZ010000452.1 GCA_903899865.1 uncultured Bacteroidales bacterium
GGCTGTACTTTTGTTTGAATTCGACAGTGAAACTTTTCACCGACTTCAAATCAGTCAAATCCAGTTTCATCACATCAATTTTGGCATGGGGTATCAGTTGTAGCAACTGCTGTTTTGCCTGTTCTGCCTTTTGAGCATTTCGTGACGCCATGATTACCTGAGCGTTTTTGGAAGCAAATGCTTCTACTGCGTGAAAACCAAGGCCACTGTTACCACCTGGTACGATGATGGTTTTGCCAGTTAGATCTGGGACATTAGTTAAAGTCCAATTGGAAGTTGAATTCATGATAGTTAAAGGATTAGTGAATAAATGAGTTGACGAGTAGACAAGTAAACGAGTAGACGTGAAAACAAGTAAACAATTTGTATAACTAAAGACTCTTAATGCCTAAATTCTTGACTTTTGACTTTTGTCTTTTGTCTTTTGTCTTTTGTTTTTTGACTCTCGTCTTTTGTCTTATTAAACGTTTTTGTCGATTGTCACACTAGCATTGACTATCCGATGATGTGTAAAATATGACACGGCTAATATCATTAACACTACCAAAGGAAAAAAAGTGAGACCACCCAACCCATCCACATGTGCATGACTGATGAATGCAAATAAAAAATCAAACGTAAAACCTGCATACGCCCATTCTTTGACTCTTGACGATAATGTAGGTACAATAAGAACCAAGGCACCACATACTTTGAACACAGCCAACCAAAGTCCAAAATAAGCTGGGTAGCCTAAATGACGAATACCCTCTTTAGCCATTTCGGTCTGCGATGTAAAGGCGGGCATCACACCTTCAAATAAGAAAATTAACAATGTACTGATCCAAAAACTGATTTTAATGCTTTTCATAGTTAGCGGGTTTTAAGGGGTGTGTAAATGAATTATACCGTTTGCACAAAACAATATAGTCCAATTTCAACTTCGTCTCATTGATACTATTTGTTTGAAACATCGGCATTAACAACAGTAGACATAAACATGACTTTGGGTCATTTTAGATGTACAATTGGTATTAATTGGAGTTAAAACAGTCGCTCGAGTGGATTGTTTATAATCTGATGTTTATTCCATTCATTTTAACACAAAACTGCTATCATACTATAATGCACACAACAAAAAAGGTTGTCCATCAGTCAGACATGGACAACCTTTTTGTGGATAACAACCTTACCTAAAGTAGCTATTGAGAGTCAATTAAATCTTATTCAAAGAACCGATATTATATCAACAACCCACCTACAGTAAGACAATCTATTTTTTCAATAATTTACCTACCGCATTAACTTTCACACCTCTTACGGCTACAATATATGCACCTTCAGGCAATGCGATTCCATCAAACTGACATAAGTTGTATGTGGTTGTTTTTTGCATCAATAGATTTCCCGCAATATCATAAATACTCACCACCACTTGTTCTGCATCTGGATTGGCAAATTCAATAGTTGTTTGACCGTAACATGGATTTGGATAGATAGTTAGGCTGGCTACTAATTCCGCAGGCACTATGCTATTAAGAGTTGGAATGGGTGGAACAAACCCTGTATCAAACTCATTTGCACCAATATCATATTTAGTCCCTTTCTTGCCTGGAATACCCCAATAGTCTTGTAGTCCAATGTTGAAACTAAATAAAGCATTCAAATCCAAACCTGCGTCTTTGGCAGGAGAACTGGCAGTCAGTAAGTAAGCGTTAAGTGTTTCCACTGGACTAGGCCAAAGTGTAGGTTGAGTGCCTGGTATGCTGTTAAGTAGTGGATCTGTAAATAAACCGTAATCACTACCACTGAGTCTTTCTCTACCTTTAACTTCATCTCTGAATGCTGACAAGCTAGTATAACTTGTTGCGCCAAATAATGCCTTGAATGGTTTACTGTTTGCATTCCAGTAAATATTGTTGATAAAGCTAGGGTTGTTTGATACCAGATTAGGATCCACATTTATCGTAGTATCCATATTTACAGCATAAAAAATGTTATTGTAACATTTGATGTTTTTCATGGTGGCACTACCATTTCCAGCCATTTCAAACATAGCGTGCTGAGTAGTTAAGTATAAATTGGATGATTTCCTAGAGTATTGTTTTCCGATAATTGTATTGTTGTAAAATTTCAAACCATCCCAATCAACATCTCCATTAGGCGTGACAACCCATTGTTTACCCGAGAATAAGGAAATGGGGCTGTGATTCATCTTTGCATCATTAGCACTGATACAGTATCTTACCACATTGTTTTTCCATGGGTGGTACCCACTTCCAAAGTCGCCCAATAGATAACCAGCACCGTCATTGTCATGCGAATAACAATATTGTATGGTGGAATTGGTGACACCACCGTCTAAGTCAAACCCAAGACCATCAGTTCCTGTTCCACCAGAGTTATTATAGCTCTCACAGTATTGTATAACGGCATTGTTGGTTTCCCACACCCAGATACCACCAGGTCCACCGTTTGATGAAGTTTGAAGTTTTCCATTGTCATGAGCTACACATCTTTCTATTAATGCACTATCAAGTTGTCCAAATAGAATTCCGCTGCCCTTATGTGCAGTGGATTGATATCCTGTAACATTATAAACTTCGCAGTTTGTGACTTTTACATTTTTGTGTTGATATACATTAAGAAAACTGTACCCCTGTGTTACAATTCCATTTTCTCTACAGTCATGTACTGTACAGCTGTCAATAACTACTCTTCTAAAACCAGCTTTCACAGTTGAAACATAATTTGAATAGCATCTTATCCCACAAAAGCCAAACTTTCTCACTTCTACATTTCGAACCACGAAGTTGGTTAAATATCCAGAGGCTAATGTGGTGTAAAACTGAACTCCATCCTTGTTCAGGTAAGTAGCTCCGTTGCCAGGTCCTTCGAATATCATGTTGGTGATAGTGATTCCTTGTGTGTTTGTAGATTGAAAGCCACACACCGTAGTTGAGGAGGTTTTAATAATGGCTTTCCCAGTACCGTAGGATGTAAATGTGACTGGATTTGCAGAGTCGTTGGCATCACCAGCATCAAGTGTAATGTTGCCTGTAAAGGTTTTTCCTCCTTCAAATAAAACCTTATCTCCGGGTTTAATTACGGCAGAATTGATTTTCGTTAAGGCTGTCCAAGCCGTAGCAGTAGAGAGCCCATCGCCATTAGACCCCGTCGTATTGACATAGTAAGTGGCTGCTTTCGAATAAAACAAAGTAGCTATAAGCAAGCTACATAAAAGCGTAATTTTTTTCATAATACATGATTTTTTAGAATTATAGATTTTGAAGTGTAAAATAAACACTTTATTCTAATAAGTCAATGAGTACAATTCATGTTATGAAACATAAAAATGAAAGAAAAATTTCAGATTTTTCGAAATCACCATCAAATGATGAAGGATTTCATCCCACATTGGCATTCAATGTAAGCATCCAACCTGTATGACAAAGTATCGTAATCGGCTGCTAAACAGGGAAAGTCATGCCAGTAGCGAGTTACCTAATGGTCACCATAGTAGCCCCAAAACCATACTCGCGAAACGACGCATCTTGAAAATAATAGGCTTTGTAGCGTGTTTTGAGTTGGCGCTCTATTTCTCTTCTGAGCACACCTTCACCTTTGCCGTGGATAAAAACTATTTTCTGACCTTTCTTTCCACTGTTATCGGCAAGAACTTCATGGAATTTATCCATCTGACATTGGAGCATGGCACCATTGGATAGTCCTGTTGTGGTGTCCAATAATTCATTAATATGTAAATCTACAACTAAATTCCCGTCATTGTGCATCGATGATTTTTTGACAACTATAGGTTTTGAGTCTGTAGTTTTATTAAGCATTGCTTCTTTTATTTCATCGGCAGTGACATTGATCAGTTGTTCCCTCTCTCTTTCGGCTACAATGTCAATAATCATAGCAGGCTCATCAAAATATTCACTTTCGGTAAAGCTATGAAGTTTGTAAAATTTCACAGTGTTAATTTTCAGCGTTAGATCTACCACTTGCTGAGGAATATAAGTTTTGTTTTGCTTGAATGGCAGAAGTTGAACTCGCACTTGCTCCCAATCATTCAAATCCTCTTTGGTCAATATGGCTATGGCTTCTTGTGTGTTTGGCTCTATCAGTCCGTTGGCAATGCTTTTCCATGAGTTATCTGGATGGACAACTACATTGTAATACAAGTAATAATTGCTATCGTTTACGAAATAACAATCGTACGAAGTAGTTTGTAGCTGTTTGATTTCTAGCGGAAAAAAAGCCAGTAATGCTTTCAGCTGGTCGCCGTCTGGAGTTTCGATTACTGGTTGCACTGACGGTTTTGGAGATGGAGTGGCGACTTCTTTGCTTCCTTGAGGCGCTGCCGTTTTGGGGCTAAAGTCTTTCA
>CAIUKZ010000453.1 GCA_903899865.1 uncultured Bacteroidales bacterium
AAGATAGGATCCTTTCAAGGTGTTTTGTGATGGGAAACCACCACCAAGATCGATGTATTGAATGGTCATTTTGAATTTTTCTTTCAAACTCCACGCGAGTTCACACAACTTGCTTGCGGCATTGGCATACGCCCATGGTGCCAACATGAAAGTACCAATGTGGCAGTGAAGTCCTACTAGCTCAAGATTATCCGAGTTGACTATTCTGGTCAATGCATTCCAAGCTTGCCCATTTTCATAATTGAACCCAAAGCGATCCCACTTAGGATAAATGCCTGTGTCCATATTTACACGGATGGCCACGCGAGGTTTGAGGTGATTGTCCTCGCTGATTTTGATGAGTGAGTAAAGTTCGTCGAAGTGGTCGATGTGTATCAACGAATTGTTTTGTGCTGCTTTGAGTAGTTCCGCATCGCTCTTGTCAGGACCATTGAAAATGATTTTATTTCCAGGAACTCCATTGCGCAATGCCTTTTCATACTCAAAACCCGACACCACTTCTGCCCATGAACCCTCTTGATGAAATACCTTGCACACGGCATCCATGTAGTTGGTTTTGTACGACCACGCAAACTGCACTTTGGGGTAACGAGTCTTAAAAATGCGATTGGCACTTTGAAAATTGCGACGAATCTGCTTTTCGGAAATCACGAAAAGTGGTGATCCATACTGGCTTATCATGCTTTTTACTGGCACTCCTTCGATGTGCGTTACTGGCTCATATTCAGTACGAGTTCCGAATTTATTCATTAATCCTTTGTTCATCTTTTGAACAACAGGTCTTTCGTATCTAAGCTTTTCCATAGTGGTGTATTTGTAAGTTAGCCCCCTAAATCCCCCAAGGGGGACTTTTTGAGGTGTGAGTATTAATAAGTTTGGTGTAAATTAAGAATCATTTTTTGTTTCTTAAGAATGTGTCCTTTCCGAATATTAATTATTAATTATTTAGAGTTCTCCAGTGCCAGAAATTTTTTGAAATTCAGCAATGTTGGTAATATGATCCCAAGCGTATCGGATAAAGATCTTGCCCACTTCGTAGTCGGTGTAGGGTTTGAGTTTTTCACCCAGTGCCAGTTTGACAAGTGATGCAGGTTGGTTTTGACCAGCAGCGGCAGTGAGATAAATCCATGCTGGGAAGCGAGGGTTTACTTCCATGATGTAGGATTTTCCATCCGAAGTTTGCATCACTTCCAGTTCGCATCCGCCTTTCCATTTGGTGGCTTTGATAAACGTTTTCGCAAGGTCAATGAATGATTGTTCCTCAAGCGTAATTCCCGCCCATGCTTTTCCTTTGTCGGTGATGTAGAGTTTACGCATCGGTATCACGCTGATGGCATTTCCTTCACCGTCGCCCAGAGCGGCAATATTTATCTCGGTACCATTGATAAATTCCTGTACGATGATGGGTAGTCCCCATTTGGCTTGAATTTTATAGAATGCTTTTTCGGCTTGTTCCAAGGTGTTGGCTATGATGGCGTCATAAAATTTTCCTTTTACCACCATCGGGTAGCCCATTTGTGATGCTACAGAAGGTAAATCACGTGATGAGAAAATCACTCTGTCAGCTGGAACATGAAGACCATGCTTTTTCCCAAATTCAAAGAGCTTCATTTTGTCACGCGCTTCAAACTGCTCCAAGTCTGGCAAGAAAGTGTGAATGCCTAATGCTTTTAGTTTGTCGCGTAGTTTGATGAAATTGAACAGCTCAGCATCAAAATTGGGTATCAACACATCTATCTTTTCAATCTCGTGGATGTGTAGCAATCTGCCAAAAAGGCTATCGGTACCAGCCGATGGGTAAGGTATTTGATAGGTTTTGTCTACCACATCGTGCATGTAAATGCCCGGCTCGAGAGCTTCATAGGACAAGCCAATGATGCGAACGTCAAAATCGGGACACTCTCTGATGGCTCTGATTACAGCCACACCAGGACCAGGACTGTCTATGGCATTGAGTGCGGTAACTGCAATGACTAGTTGGCGTTGTTGGTTGGTTGGTTTTTCCATGTCCATTAGTCTAAAATAGCGTAATCACTAAGTTGCGATTTGAAATCATCAAGATCCTTTTCAAACTGAGCTGGTTCTACATCGTACTTTTCGCAGATGGCTTCTATAATATCCTTGACGGATTTATCTTCCTTAAGAAGCACCAAAATGTCTTTCCCAATGGGATTGGTAGAAAATGAATCGCCAGTAGAGGGATTGAAAATAAATCCTTCTTCGCTTGTGGCCACGTTCTTTTTTAGTTTCATAGGTGTGTTTAGGTTTATTTAGGTTTATTTGGTGAAACAACATTTGATAAAGAGTGCTGTCATGTTTTGATGAAGCAAATGTAATACAAACTCTCAAATGTTAATTATAGAATCAGTGAAAGGGAACGATTTATCAGTGAAAATCGTACAAACAAATGGTGAAGGGTGAGTTATGGATGAACTGTAGCCAAATATTCTTGTTCGGTTTGCCCAGGTGTGGGGATAAATTCAGCTTTGTGAAGGCACCCTAGCGCATACAAATCCATGATGGTGGAATAGCCAGAGCGGGAAATGATTTTCTCAGCTCCCAGTATGGTGGCAGCCAACTTATCATCCTCGAGGTGCGAGCGTAGTGTGATATTTCCTTTGTGGAGAGTGGAAGGCTGGTAAGACGGTTGACCTGTAAGTATGAGCACTTTTTCACTGGAACTTGTAAACGTACGAATCATCGCCTGCTCAAAAAGTGTTCGCTGTGGTTCAATGCCCGAAACCAATACCAAAATCTGATAGCTAGTATCTGGTTCTACGGTGGTCAATTGGTCAAATCTGGACAAAGCGCCAATAAATCTAGCATTAACAGGAAGTGGATATCGGTGAGCCAAATCATGTGTCAATCCACCATCAGCCGCCAAGTCTGGAATCCAACATTGATTGTATTTTGTGATAACTCGTTGATGTATTTTCCAAACCGTGTTCTCCAAAAATTTTAAGCCACGTGGCATTTTAATCATCATCTGGTGAGTGATGTAGATGGAATGTACCTCTGGATGCCACAACCCAAATCGATTATCAGAAATGATGTAGTCGAACGTTTCATTTTTGATGAGACTTTTCAGCCATAAGTGCTCACGGACAATGCCAGCCATCAAACGAGGCAAACTGACGGCCATGGCTAAGATTTGAGAATTGGATTTGGAATAGCGAATAGAATAGGAAGGTAGCTCAATGAATCGAATCGCAGGAAATGCTTGCTTGAGAAATGCCAATGGATAACCATCGGCTGCCACTACTACTTCACAGTCACGAGCCAGCAGCCCACGAATAATAGGCACACAGCGGGTGGCATGCCCCAGTCCCCAGTTGAGCGGACAGACCAACACTTTCCCCTTCAACTCGCCGAGTGGTGGGATGAATTTACCCTGCCACTGAGACTTCAAATCCATGTGTTCTGAGTTTTTCGGCTATGATATTCAGTTCATCTACAGACACTTTTTCCAGTCCTTGTGCAGGTGTTTCGCGGTCAATGGAATAAATCATCACTTGCTTGGGGCGTATCAGTTTCAGTGCATTGATCCACGCTGTCAGTTCCTCATCGGTGGTATTATCAATTTTTTCTCCTTCGTATTCTCCCCGTAGAAACATGGTTTGAATAATGAGATTGCCATCGAACTTTTGTAGGTTTTCTATAAGCCAACTCACGCTCACTCCCTTTCCAGTGGGGCGGTCGATAAGCTGTAAAGTGCGGTCTATGGCAGTATCAAATTTGAGAATGTTATTGTCCACTTTTTTCAACGCATTGCACACCGACGGCTTATGAATCCGAGTAGAATTGGAAAGAACGCTCACTTTGGCGGTGCGACAGTGACGGTCTCTTAGCTCCAAGGTGTCGTTGATGATTTCCTCAAAATCGGCATGCAAGGTCGGTTCACCATTACCAGCAAAGGTAATCACATCAGGAATTTCATTGGTAGCTACCATCTGAACCAGTTTCACTTCGAGCGCGTCACGTACCTGCTCACGGGTAGGTATGACAGCTTCCTGCATGGTGGTATTGAAGCCACACTCGCAGTAGATACAGTCA
>CAIUKZ010000454.1 GCA_903899865.1 uncultured Bacteroidales bacterium
CAATCCCACTGTAGCGGTTGCAGAAGCAGTGCCTCCAAAAGTCAAATTACCATTGATTGTAGTGGTAGAAGCCGAAAGGGTCTTCACACCTGATCCCGAAAGTGTAAGATGATAGTAAGTTGCATTTCTTACGGTCTGAGCACCTGCATAAGAGTATACAACGGTAGAACCTGTAGTAGTGGTGATGGTAGGATTGTCAGCATCAGCAAAATCACCGTTAAAAACCAATGTGCCAGCATCAGAGAAAATAAATCGACATCCGGTAGTGCCATTGGTGGTAGTACCGTTAATAGTAACGCTTCCTGTAGATATACTTATGATATTGTTTCTGGTTGTGGTCGTAGATTTCATCGTAAGACCACCCGATGTCAAGGCACCTGCTCCTACTGCGATAGTAAAATTAGTGTTATTTGCACTGGGTCTTTCCATCGTGATGAGACCTGTCACTGCCAATGAATTTGTGCCACTTATGGTCACTCCACCAGTGTTTACAGTAGAAAGTGTATTGCACTCAGCAGGCTGATCCACTGTTACTGTAATGCCGTTATTGATAGTCACATCATCACTCAGTGTAGGAACGGATGCCCCACCCCATGTGGCAGTTGCACTCCAATTTCCAGATACAGAGGCAACTCTTGCTGCCGAAAAAACGGATTGGACACATACTGAAAAAAGCATAATTACACCAGCGAATATCTTCACCCATGAATTACTATTTGAGTTTTGATTTAAGGTTTTCATAGCTTAAAAATTTAAAGGCATGTGATAGGGCAACCAACTAAGCGATTTCTTTATCGTTATAAAGAATTTAACTGAAGGAAATTTGATATCTCAATCAAACCTGGAGAACATTTCAATAGACGCTGCACAATCAAAAAGAAAGTCAAACCAGAAAAAAGAAGCATCTATTTGCATTTTAGCATTTGAAAAGAAAACTCATCATATACAAATCATATCAATCTGACACCTTCTCAAGCGCTATACACAAATATAATTAAAAATCGACCATTTGTACCGAATAATAGGACTTTAACGTTGTTAATGCAGTGATACTGATTAACTCATTCAAACAAAAACAAGAGTTCACTTTACACTTATTATTATACAAAAACAGATATCTGTTCAAGACCTCCAAATTGATTGGGGAAAGCGAAACTGAATACGTACTTTATACAATAACAAAACGCGGATTGTAATAAACCACCATCATCTGACAAACTTAAATAATCAAAAAACAACACTACGACTAAAGGCCTATATTAAGATTGATTAACAATGAAAAACATGCTATCAGACGACTTGGTAAATTATTACAAAAAAAACAGAACAATATTTTTGTCCGTTTAAAATAAATCAGTAAATTTGCACCCTCAATTCAGACAAGGTAACTAAGTAGCACTGTAGCAACTACATCTCACCTAACTGATGTAATCATTTAAACGTTCAAAAAAATGTACGCAATCGTAGAAATTTTGGGACAACAGTTTAAAGTCGAAGCTGGCAAAAGACTGTACATCCACCGCATGGAAGAAGCTGAAAGAGGCTCACAAGTAGAATTTGACAAAGTATTATTGATTGACAACAACGGCACAATACAAGTAGGTTCACCTACAGTAGCTGGCGCCAAAGTTATCTGCGAGGTAAGCTCACACCTTAAAGGCGAAAAAGTAATTGTTTTTCACAAAAAACGTCGCAAAGGATACCGCAAACGTAACGGTCACCGTCAATGTTTCACAGAAGTCTTAATCAAAGAAATCGTAGCTTAAAACCCATAAAAACTTAGAACAAAATGGCACATAAAAAAGGAGTTGGTAGCTCAAAGAACGGTCGTGAATCAGAAAGTAAACGACTTGGTGTGAAAATTTATGGTGGACAATTTGCAAAAGCAGGTAACATCATCGTACGTCAACGTGGCACCGTACACCACACAGGTGAAAACATGGGTATTGGTAAAGATCACACTTTATTTGCACTTGTTGACGGCATTGTGGAATTCAGAAAAAGAAAAGACAACAAGTCTTTCGTTTCTATCCGACCTATCGAAGCGAAC
>CAIUKZ010000455.1 GCA_903899865.1 uncultured Bacteroidales bacterium
AATTATTATCTCACCTTTCTGCTTTAAGGCTATAACTGAAAACCCATTAAAAATGCCAGAGCGGAATTATCCGATTGATATGGTTTATAGAAAATCAAAGTCTTATCATTCAACGATAGTTATTCCCAATGGATATAAGATTTTTTCCAAACCTGCCAATATTGAGATCAACGATAGTTTGGTTCATTTGCAATACATGGTTGATGTTGACAATGAATCAGTTGACATTACAGGTGTCTATGAATTCAAGAAAGACGTCTATCCGAAATCTGACTATTTTGCACTAAAAGAGTATTTCAACAAAATAGTGGACAAATTCAACGAGAAAGTAGTATTTGTTAAGGAATAGCCAAGCATATCGGTTTGTTAATTGCAAACTACTTAGAGAATAAGTACATATCATACTGTTTTTCAGAACTCAATACAAATCCTCTGTGAATCATGCTGTACCCTCTATAAAAAGTGCACAAGGTTTCATAATGGAGAATAGAAACCCATAAATTGCACATTTAATAGTGCATTTTTTTGGATATATTGTTGTTTTTGTTGTGCAATGCGCTGATTATTGCTTTTTTGTACAAGACCTTACAGATTTAAAACCACTTAGCAATATTCATCAATAAAGCCAAACCTCCTCTGCGGAAGTTTGGCTTTATTAGTTTTGGATTTACAGTTGGTATTATTTCACTTGCAAGATGAAGTTTTTAAGGCTCATTTTGTCGGTAGCACCCAGTTGCCGGTTTACTTCTTTGCCGTCTTTCAGTATCAGGATGGTGGGAATGCTCCTAATTTGAAATTGTGCTGCAATGTTTTGCGCTTGATCCACGTCCAGTTTGCATACCTTATAGCCCGTAGGCAGTTCCTTAGCCACCTCGTCCACTATGGGTGACATTATTTTGCAGGGCATGCACCACGATGCCCAAAAGTCAATTACTACTATACCCTGTGAGGTTTCGGATTGAAAATTTGACTCAGTCAGCTGTGTGACATATTCGTTTTGCGAAGCCACAATTTTTTTATTCGTTTGTCGCAAGGTGATTGCTAGTACAGTCACTATCACTGCCAATAGGATGAATCCAATCATTATTTTGATGTTTTTTGTCATGGTTGTCTGTTTTGTTGTTTCTTTATCTTCTTAGTCGTTGCATCATTTGTGATATGCCACCTGCATTTTCGGCATTGGTGAATCCCATCTGTTGGAGCATGCGCAGTGCATATCCCGACCGTCCACCGGAGGCGCAGTAAAGCGTTATGGCTCTGTTCTCACTCCCTAGTTCGTTGACACGGTGTGGCAGTTCATCTAGCGGAATATTTACGGCTCCTGGATAAGCGCCTCCCGCAAATTCTTCGCGTGTGCGCACATCCACCACTAAGGGTTCTTCTTGTTTTGTTTTCATTTGCTCTTCTAGTTGCATCATCATGGCATAAAGTCCGCCACCATTTTTAACGTTTGTGAAGCCCAATTGTTTAAGCATCCCTTGTGCATAAGCCGATCGTGCTCCTGAAGCGCAATAGACTGTGATTTCTCTGTCTTTGTTTCCGAGTTCGGTAAGGCGCTGTTGCAGTTGGTCGAGCGGAATGTTGATGGCATTGGGATAGGCTCCAGTGCTGAATTCTTCGGGTGTACGCACATCGATAATCAGGTGTCCTTCTGGTTGCAAAGTTTCGGTGGACTGCGCCGCTGGTTTTGTTTCGGTGGGAGTGGTTGCGTTTTTTTGATCTATTGGCAATAAATCGATTTTTAAGTTGTTGAATCCTACAGATACGGCATAGCGTTGCAATGAGATGTGTCCTCCAGATAGATTGGTGACATCACCGTAGCCCATTCCTTGTAGGGTGCGCAGTGCCTGATGACTTTTTTTGCCTGTTTCGCAATACACCAAAATGGATGACGTAGGTAGAATGCTTGTTGCCTGTTGGGCAATTAGTTCCACTGGAATGTGGATGGCATTTTCGATATGGCTTTTTTGGAATGCAAAAACATCTCTCACATCAATAATCAATGGTTGCTTTGCACTAATAAATGCATCTACCTCGGCAGCAGTAATGGATGGGCTATAGCCCGATTGTCGGTTTTCGGCTGTGTAAGCAGCCATGTTGATAGCATCGTTGGGCGTGCCGAGTGGCGGTGAGTAAGCCAAGTCCAGTTCTGCCAAATCGTTTATGGTCAGTTGGTTGGCCACGGCTGTGGCAAGCACATCAATGCGTCTGTCGGCTCCTTGGTAACCAGCAGTTTGTCCACCCAGTACGATGCCCGATTTGCGGTCGTAAACCAAGAGCACAGTTACGTTTTCAGCTCTAGGATAGTAGGCGGTGTGGTGTTCTTTGTGAATTACCACCGACTCGGCTTCCATGCCAGCTTGCAACGCTTGTCTGAGCGAAAGTCCTGTGGTGGCAGCTACGGCGTCAAATACCCGAACGATGGACGTGCCCGTTGCACCAGCATAAGTGTGTTTGCCACCCAAAGCATTTTCGGCTACAATACGGCCTTGTCGGTTGGCAGGACCTGCCAGTGGAATACGTACTTTTTTGCCATTCACGCGGTGGGTTATTTCTACCATATCGCCAGCAGCCCAGATGTTTGCGTCGTTGGTTTGAAGGTATTCATTTACTGCCAATCCTCCCGCTTCGCCAATCTCCAATCCGGCTTCTTTTGCCA
>CAIUKZ010000456.1 GCA_903899865.1 uncultured Bacteroidales bacterium
AAAACTAATAATATTATAAATAAAGAATATATATTTAGACAACTGATGAATATTGCTAAATTAGATATTGAAATTGTTGATTATCTTGGTAATAATGTTAATTTAAATGGTTATGATTTTTCTTTAACATTATCTCTTAAAACACAAGTTAATATTGATAGGAAACAAAATTTAATATATCAAGTTAATGGAATAATATAAGAAAATAAAATTATTTTCTCAAATCCGAGCAGACATTAGCTGTCATCGTCGCGCAAACTCAAAACTCCAGGAGATCCTCGCTCAATCCCATATGCAGGCTAATCAAAATAAAATTCTTAATCTCTCTTATACAAGCGATGACGACTATAAGGATGATTAGAAGGAACATGACTTATCAAAAGTGTTCCAAGAGTTAATAGCTCTCCCGTCGAGTATTTCGTTGTCTCTTGCCATTTGACACAGCAGTCAAGGACTTGATTGTACGAATCGAACTTGATATCCAAATCTTTCTTTGGGATCCACGCGAATGGTTCCTCTTGTCCGAGTTTTTCATGATAAACGGTGAACACATTTCGAATCGTGTTCGGCAACTCCATTTGTGGCAACTCCATTTGTGGCAACTCCGTCGTTTGTGGCTACTGGTATTGTTGTTTTATAGTATTGTAATATTATAAAACATTTAAATACTTATAATTTCAACTTTTTTATATAACTTAAATAATAAAATTATTATTCAAATTTTCGTGCATAAGTGCGAGTTTAAATATGGCAGGTTGTGTTGAAAATCCACCTCCAAAAACATCAATCACTTGCGAAAAATAATAGGGGATTTAAAACCCCTTGTTCGCGAAAGGGGGTAGAGTCGCAGGTGTTATTTTTCATCACTCGCATACATGCTATCCTTTGAGTCGCCTTCTGAGCCGCCTTCTGAGCCGCCTTCTGAGCCGCCTTCTGAGCCGCCTTCTGCGGCCAAAGCAGGTGTCCGAATTGAATCATCTAGGATTTTTTTCAACCCTTCATAATTTATTTTAAGAAAGGTGATATATCCCTTTTTAATCTTGATCTGCTCCTCCATTCGTTCGTATAGATCAGACCAATGTTCTCGTCCCAGTGGTTCCTCTTTTTTATCTAGGCCTTTCAATGAAGGATGATCACAACTCAATGATCTTCTATGGCATTCGCCTTCATCCAAATCCGAGAAATTCTCGAAATTTTTTCCTTGCATGTATGCCAAGGTGACGATTGCGTTGCATTTCATGTCCCTCAGGTCCATGTACTCACGAAATATTTTATTCGCAAGCCCAGTGATTGCTTTTTCAAGCTGACTACGCAAATAAGAACATTCGGTATAATAATCCAGGGGGGATGGACATAACAAAAAAAGATGGTTTGCAAGAGCTTCCATGTCTGTTGAACTTTCTAGGTCATTCAGACGTAACAAAAGCTCCAGGTTTCCTGGGTATATCAGGTCTAGTAAATTTTTTAGGTTCCGCCCGTCTAGCGGGATTCCTACACTTTCCAGGCCAAGCGCGTCTTCAGCCTCCTTCCGG
>CAIUKZ010000457.1 GCA_903899865.1 uncultured Bacteroidales bacterium
TACTGGCTTTCCGTACACCAATTTCAAGAATCTGGACAAATACATGCAATACCTTAGTTGGGCTATGACTTCCACACGTGGGTTACGTCGGTTAGGTTCAGCAGCTGTAGATTTGTCCTATGTGGCTTGTGGGAGATTTGATGCCTTCTTCGAAACTGACCTCAAAGCATGGGATGTGGCTGCTGGTGCTTTTATCGTCAAAGAAGCAGGTGGTAATGTTTTCGATTTCGGTGGTGGTAGCGATTTTGTGTTTGGAGGACAGATCATCGCTTCAAATCAATCATTGACTACGATAATGCTAGAGAAAGCTAAAGAATTGATGCAATAAAAATTCAAAAATCAAATACCCATGATTATCAACGAAAGAGAAAATCGAAGTGAACGATTGTTGCAAGTAGCCAATGAAATGATGACAGCTGCACGCACAGCACCCAAAGGAAAAGGAGTTGATATTATAGAAGTGGCATTGGTTGTGGGTGATGATATTCTGGAATTGTCAAAGGCAATGATGGAGCAGGGGAAAATTCCAGGCTTTAAATCCATGCTTCGCGACGGAGAAAATATCCTGCATTCTGAGGCTATCGTGTTAATTGGCACCAGACCTCAGCCTTTGATGACAGACTGTGGGTATTGCGGATTCGAGTCCTGTGCCAAAAAAAATGAGCATCCTTCCATTCCTTGTGCCATCAACACGGTTGATGTTGGTATTGCCATTGGCTCTGCTTGCGCTGTGGCTGCGGATCACCGTGTGGATAGTAGAGTGATGATATCGGTGGGTAGGATGGCAGAAAAAATGGGAATGCTTCCCAACGCATATTCCATTTATGGTATTCCAATCAGTTCTACATCTAAAAGTCCTTTCTTTGACCGGACTATGCACTAAAAAACAATCAACCCTAATGAGTTTCAATATCTCACTAGGGTTGTATTTCTATTTTCTATTTTCAATTCTAATTTTCACTCATTTTCATCTTCGTCTATTTCTTCATATTTCCCATAGTTGCGTGCACATTCTACCAACGCATTGACTCTAAATGGGTCTTGTTCAATAATATTGCCTACTACCACTATATCAGCTCCAGCATCATAGGCCTTTGTTAAGTCCTCTACTGTCTTAATACCACCTCCAACTATCAAAGGAAGCGACAATCCATTTGCCACATATTCAATCATTTCAGATGGCACAGGGTGAATCGCACCACTACCAGCTTCAAGATATACCATCTTCATTCCCAACAGCTCAGCTGCTACAGCAGTGGACAATGCAATTTCCTTCTTATCGTTCGGAATAGGTTTTGTATTACTAATATATTCCACCGAACTGGGCTTGCCGCCGTCAATCAAAACATATCCGGTTGATATAACTTCTACATCCGAGTTTTTGATGGCTACAGATGAGGTGATATGTTGACCAATGAGAAATTCGGCATTTCTACCTGAAAGTAACGAAAGATACAACATTGCATGTGCATTGGCACTAAACTGCGATGCATCGCCTGGAAAAAGGATGACATCAGCCTTGGTTTCCTCCTTGAGAAGGTCTATGAAAGTATCGGTAGGCGCAAGCGTGTGACTACCTCCCACGAAAATAAAATCGGGCTGACTAGAAAGCATGGCCGAAATAGTAGCTGACAATACCCTGCCACGACATTTGTCTGGATCCAACAAGACAGCAATCATTTTGTGCTTTGCCTCACGGTTCAAGAGAATCTTTCTGTAGATTGAATTCATGGTAACTTGTTTTATGCTATGCAATACACCAACGTATATATAGCTGTTTGAATATAACTTAGATCAAAGGATTTGTTTATTGACACCCGTTTTGCTGTAAAAGTCCCTTGTACTTCTATCTCGAAATCGGTTATTTCAAGTTCTTGTGAAAAATCAACAACGTCGCGACCGATAATCTTATAAAGTGCTTCTTTGGTCGACCAAGCTATTTGGGTTTTTCTCAGATCATGTTCAGAATATAAATAAGCTTGTTCGTGACTACTCAAAAACCGCTGATACACCCTTGATATTTTATCCGAGTTGATTTCTATATCAACGCCTACCTCTCTATTGGGATGAATAATCACTGCTACGTAATTACCACTATGAGAAATTGACATCTGAAAATTCTTTTTTTTAGGATATGGCTTTCCACTCTCGGTATAACCTACATCTACTGTATTGGCAATGCGCTTGAGGGCAAGTCTTGCACCTAAAAACTCCTTTTTTCGCTTTTCGGAGTATGTGTCACAAGCTACAACAGATTCCAATTCATCTTGTTCAAATAATGAAATAAGCTGAGCCGATGTTTCTGTTATTTCTATCACTACCAATCTGGCTTGGTCAATATGAACATCATGATGAATGATCATTTTTTCCACTCAAAGCTTTCCATGATACGTATCACATCTTCTCTAATGTATTTTACCATCGGTGCAATAGAATCTTTATTTGGCACATTGTCAAAATACAATGATCCTCTAAAAAAATGTTTACTACTATCCGTGAGTATAAACTGAACACTCGAAGCAGTATTCCCCTTTAAATCATATAATATGCCATACACTCGCTTTTCAGGATGAAGGAACACCTTTTCAGCTATTCCGTCGGCCTTCACACTGTGTTTATACACAAATTTTCTTCCATCTTCAAGTAACCTTTCCAAGTTCCCGTTTACTGGCATATAGCTACAGTAAATACTGGCATTTAAGTGTGGGTACTGAATATCGACCCATTGCTCTTGACCTTCTTGTATATGATCCTTAATTTCAGTTGACGAGGAGCACTCGAATTTATAGGCACTTTTTGTATCCAAACACTTATACTCATGCGCTGGCAAATCTACTCTGAAATAGCCATAAGGCAAAGGCATCTGTGATTTGGAACATGAAAACAGAACTGTTGAACAGCACAAAATTATAAATATTTTCGAGATTCGAACAAAATACATGGCTTTTTTTCTAAAAACAGTTAATTTATTATGCCGTAACAGCATTCTCGGTGGGTTCATCCACCTTTTCATTCTTAATTGTGAGTTTGATTCGTTGTATTCTACGTTGATCTACAGCCACAATTTCAAACTGATATTGTCCAAATTCGATGGTTTCATTAACAGCAGGAATATCACCTTTCAATTCAAGTATCAATCCCGCTAATGTTTCAACTTCTTCCGTAGCTTTTCCAAAATCATCCTCTGATATTTCTTCAATCTTGAAAAAGTCATTCAATTGAATTTTAGCTTCAAACACAAAATGGTTATCATCGATTTTGGTGTACAGTTTTACTTCTTCGTCGTACTCGTCGCTTATATCACCTACTATTTCTTCCACTATGTCCTCCATTGTAATCAATCCTGAAGTGCCCCCATATTCATCGACCACAATGGCTAAGTGTATCTTGTTTTTTTGAAACTCATGCAGCAAATCATTGATTTTCTTTGTTTCTGGCACATAATAGGCTTGACGTATCAAACTTTGCCACCGATAGTAGATTGGTTTGTCCAAATGGGGAAGTAGGTCTTTGCTATACAGAATTCCCTTGATATTATCGCGCGTACCTGCAAAAACAGGGATTCTTGAATAGCCCGACTGTATTATGATGTCTATCACTTGCTTGAAATTCATTTTAACATCTACATCTACCATATCCACCCTAGATGTCATGATTTCTTCTACCTGAATATTACCAAACTTGATAATACCCTCAAGAAGCTCCGTGTCTTCATCCTTACTGTTAGTGGTTAGTTCAAGTGCATGTGACAGCTCCACCATTGAAATGTTTGACTTGTTGTACTTAGAAAGTCTGTTGTTGACCAAAGACGTAGAGTTGACTAACAAACTCACAAATGGACTAAGGGCCTTGTCTAAAAACGAAAGGATTGGAATGGTGAATAATGCAGTTTTTTTGGAAAACTGAGCTGCATATATTTTGGGGATGACTTCTCCAAAAAGTAATATTGCAAATGTGATAATGATGGTGTTAAATAGAAATCCTAAAACGGGGGCACGCTCAAAATTTAAAACCGTATTGGTGAAATAGGTAAGTAATAAAATAACACCTATGTTGACAAAATTATTACCTATCAGGATGGTGCCTAATAACCGCTGTGGACTTTTTATAAAACGAAGAATATTCTGTTCTGAGTTATGACTGCTTTCTTCCAATTCTTCAATTTCTTGTGGGTCTAATGAAAAGAAAGCAACCTCAGATGCAGAAATAATGGCCGAACAACACAACAAGAGTACGGTGATAAACAAAGCTACCAACCCTGAAAACGTGACCGGATGCGTGGTGACACCGTCAAAAATCAATTTTAACCATTCAAAGTCCAATGAAATATCTGTTTAAATGAATACCTAAGAAATATATAAATCGCCTATGAAGTCTCCACGATTTGACAATCTATCGTGATACACAAAACCTACATGCTAGCACGGTGGTAAATCAAAACAATAGACAAACACAAAATTACACTTTTTTTATACTTAAGTAGCAATTAAATAATGCAAAAATGACCATTGCATAAACTTATCGCAAATCGGAACATCATCCACCAAGTAGTAATGGAGAAGTAGCGGCTATCAATACCCACTCGCCAATACATCAGCAAGATGCACCCCTTGTATGGCTATCCCGTTTTTTGAACAGTATCCATTGATATTCATCAAGCAAGATGCCTCCGTACTCACAATGTATTTCACTCCAGTAGCAAGTGCACTTTCAACTTTCTTTTGTGCCATCGCAACAGAGATGGATGGATGTTTCACAGCAAAAGTTCCTCCAAACCCACAACAAGTTTCACACTCCTCCATCTCTATCAGCTCTAATCCAGCTACTTGTGAGAGAAGCTGTCTTGGCTCATCTTTTATGCCATATTCTCTGAGTGCCGAACAGGAGTCATGAAAGGTAACTTTGTGTGGAAAAATGGCACCAAGCTGCTCTACCTTAAGGATGTTTATTAGAAAATCTGACAACTCAAACACCTTGTCTTTTATTGCCAAATGTTTTGCCTGTAGCTCCGGATCTTGTGCCATCAGCTTCTGATAATGATGTTTTACAAAACTAGTACAAGAGCCCGATGGTGATACAATGGGGCAATTGGTATCAAAATCATTCAAAAACTTCTTGGCTAGTGTTGAGGCCTCGTTCCAATATCCACTATTGAAAGCGGGTTGTCCACAACATGTTTGATTGTTGTTAAACACCACTTTACAGCCTGCCTTTTCAAGAACTTTCACTGTGTTGAAGCCTGTTTGTGGATATAGTTGGTCAATATAGCAAGGGATAAATAATTGCACCTCCATATAGTTGATATTCAAGAATTAGTAGTTAGAAAATATGCCTTTGTGAACTTACCTAGTGCATGTCGAAATCAACATATACAGGTAGATGATCTGAGTAACCTCCGTGATACTTGAAACCAACATAAGTTCTACAAGGCTGTTTCCCCAAGTACTTAATGTCATCCTCCAACAAAAAATCGGCATCAAAAATATGCACCTTAGCGCTTTGAGTATTGATTCCAGAGGATGAAACCAGCAAATTGCTAGAAACAATAATTTGGTCAAGCATTCCCCATTCTCCTTTGTACTTATTAGTTCCCTTTTGATCCAAATGCATCTGATACATCAAATTATACATCTGCTTTGGTTTAACAGCCTTTTCTACAGGCAATGCGGCAAGTACATTATTGAGACTTTTATTAGAGGGGTAATCGTTAAAATCGCCCATCACTACGATATTAGCATGCTTACTGGCAACAAAGATACTATCAA
>CAIUKZ010000458.1 GCA_903899865.1 uncultured Bacteroidales bacterium
ATCAAAGTTGGTGTATTTTGCTTTTAGGTCGTTGCGGTTTTTGTCAATGTACTGCATCACCACTTTGTTGACTATGCCACGTCCTACCATGTTTCTGTAGTAGGGAGTCATGCGAGTGGTGTCAAATGCCACAAACACATCAGGCATAATACCACCGCCACCATACACATTGCGTTTGAGTGACAGGGTCTGATATTTCAGAGAGTCTGCCAAGTGAATGCTGTCTGCATGAACAAACTCCCCTTTTTTGTAGCGATTGATCAAGTCGTTTTGGTATTTTTCGGTTCCTTCTTTGTAGGACTTTTGGATACAACGACCAGTGGGTGTGTAATATCTAGCCACGGTGAGGCGCATCATGGAGCCGTCATAGAGCGGTACTTGATGTTGAACCAATCCTTTGCCAAACGTGCGGCGACCCACTATCACCCCTCTGTCCCAGTCTTGAATGGCACCCGATACGATTTCGGAAGCTGAGGCTGAATATTCGTCCACCAATATGATTAGTTTGCCTTTTTCAAATCCACCTTCTTTGGTTGATTCGGCTACTGTTTTTGGCTGGTTGAGACCTTGAGTGTACACTACCAATTTCTTATCAGGAAGAAACTCATCGGCCAATTGGATAGCAGCATTCAGGTAGCCACCACCATTTCCTTGAAGGCTAAGCACTAAGTGTTTCATCCCTTTTTTCTGAAGCGTAGCCAATGCTTTTTTGAATTCTTCTACGGTAGAACTTCCGAATTGATTGATTTTGATATAGCCAATTTCTTTGCCTATCATGTAGGTAGCATCCACACTGTAAATGGGGATTTTATCACGAATGATTTTAAATTCGAGAATTTCCGTAACTCCACCACGCTTGATTTTTACGGTTACTTCTGTGCCTTTGGGTCCGCGAAGTCGCTTAAATACACCTGAATTTTGAATTTTTACTCCAGCTACATTTTCGTTGTTGATGGATAGGATTCTATCGCCAGCCAGTATGCCTACTTTGGCGGCAGGTGTTCCAGAGATGGTCTGAACCACCATGAGCGTGTCTTCGTAAATTTGGAACTGAATGCCCACACCTTCAAAACTACCTTCCAATGGCTCATTCACTCGCTTTACTTCATCGGCTGGAATGTAGGAGGAGTGCGGATCTAGTTCTTTGAGGATGGACTCCAGTGCGTTTTCAACTATTTTTTTATCGTTGATGCTATCCACGTACATGTGTGAAATGATGTTGAGAGCATTATTGAGTTTGCGTTGTTGTTCTTGTGAAATGCCTTGTGCAAAGAGTGTGGGGGCAAGGAGTAGGGCAATAAAAAGTCCAAATGTTTTTCTCATATATTTCAATATTTGATGGAAGCGCAAAGATAACATAACTAATTAATAATTGATAATTAACAATTCATAAATTCATTGTAAAATAAGCTTTTTAGTCTGATAAAACATTATTTGAACACAAAGGCACAAAGACACGAAGTCGCTAAGAAAAACTAAAAGTTTTTCTCTTTGCGCTCTTCAGTCATTAAATGCATCTTAGTGTTTAGGTTTTCAAACTGGAATTTGTGTTTCCTATTGTGTTTTCAAAGGAAACCACCCAAAATGTTACAGCACCAAAAATTTAAAACACATGGAACACATGTAGCTATTCAATTAATAAAACTAAGAACACATAGTTTTGCCTTTCGGCAAAGTTTGGCTTGTTTATGTGCTCATTATTAAGTGTTCAACAATGTGTCCTATTGTGTTTTCAAAGGACCCCACCAAAGAATAGATTTTTGAACACAACTTCGCTTGTTTTAAGTTG
Source organism: uncultured Bacteroidales bacterium (assembly GCA_903899865.1). Classification (GTDB taxonomy): domain Bacteria; phylum Bacteroidota; class Bacteroidia; order Bacteroidales; family Paludibacteraceae; genus Paludibacter. Next base: position 1,790 of record CAIUKZ010000458.1, read on the forward strand.
ATCTATGTCAATGGACTTGCTATCACTAATGGCTTGATAGATGTCGGCTATGTTCTTCGTACTTTCGTCTGTTTCTATCATTAGTTTTCCCAATGGGGTGATTTTAACACTCTCTGCGTTAAAATGCTCGCCATAAGAAAGATAAAATCCAGCACGTAGCAGCTGTTTTGCCAATTGAGGTTTTCCTCTGAATCCATGAATGATCCAGGGTTGAACTGGTTTTATCTCTTTTTTGATGCGTAGCACTTCGTTGAAACATCCTACGCAGTGGATAATCAGTGGTTTTTCTAGCTGTTCGGAGATGGTTATTTGGTCAATAAAAAATGCTGTTTGAGTTGCTACGGTGGCTGTACTGTGTTTGTCCAATCCACATTCACCCACAGCTACAACGCTTTCATGCATGCAGTAACTACGCAATTCATCAATGTCGTTAGGGGAATAAGTATGCACATCCCATGGGTGAATGCCAACAGAAAAGTGACCTTCGATGACATGCTGAAGCACTGATTCAGCATCATCAAATTTCAAATTATGAATGGACAATGAATCGGGGTTTATAGCCCGATGTGTATGGATATCAATGTACACAGTAGAGTTCTTTAAAGGACATATCGAAAAAGAAGAACGCAAAATACGAAATCAAAACAAAATTATAAAGCTTTTGAGACGTCGCATGCGGCGTTTCTACTTTTATATCTATGTGGTTAATTTTTTTATTCAATCAAACCCAAACTTTTGTGCATTTTGTGGTTTTCCAACCAATATCGTAATATAGCCATTTTTTGGAGTCAAAGATAATTATTTCCACCAAAACTGCTATCTTTGTGTTTCTTAATAAAATCAACAAACACAAAACAAATAAAACATGAGCACAACAGAATTATTCAGCACCCTTCCCTATAAAGTGGCTGATATGTCACAAGCGGAATTTGGCCGCAAAGAAATTGAATTAGCAGAAAAAGAGATGCCAGGATTGATGGCATTGCGTGCTAAATATGGTCAACAAAAACCGTTGAAAGGTGCTCGTATCATGGGCTCGCTTCACATGACCATCCAAACCGCAGTTTTAATTGAAACATTGGTGGAACTAGGAGCCGAAGTACGCTGGTGTAGTTGCAATATCTATTCTACTCAAGACCATGCTGCTGCTGCCATTGCTGCGGCTGGTATTCCTGTTTTTGCATGGAAAGGTGAGACATTGGAAGAATACTGGTGGTGTACGCTTCAGGCATTGGTGTTTGAAGGTCATCAAGGCCCTACAGTCATTGTGGACGATGGAGGAGATGCTACGATGATGATACACGTGGGTGCTGCTGCCGAAAAAGATGCGAAAGTCCTTGACAAAGCTGCTGATGGTGAAGATGAGCGCTTGCTTTATACTATCTTGAAAGATGTATTGAAAGAAGATAACGGCATTTGGAATAAAATGGTCCCAGGCATACGTGGCGTGAGCGAAGAAACAACTACAGGCGTACACCGTCTGTACCAAATGTTGGAAGAAGGGTCATTGTTATTCCCAGCCTTCAATGTGAACGACTCAGTAACAAAATCAAAATTTGATAATCTCTACGGTTGTCGTGAATCATTGGCTGATGGTATCAAACGTGCTACCGACATTATGCTTGCCGGAAAAGTGGTGGTGGTATGTGGATATGGCGACGTGGGTAAAGGTTGTGCACGTTCGATGTTGGCTTATGGAGCGCGTGTTATCGTAACTGAGATTGACCCTATCTGTGCGTTGCAAGCATCCATGGAAGGTTTCCAAGTAACTACCATCGAAGAGGCATTGGCGGAAGGTAATATCTACGTGACTACTACAGGTAATAAAGACATCATCACCATTGAGCATATTGCCAAAATGAAAGATGCAGCCATTATCTGTAACATCGGTCACTTTGACAATGAAATCCAAGTAGAGAAATTAAAACAATTCCCAGGCATCCAATGCGTGAACATCAAACCTCAGGTGGATAAATACATTTTCCCTGATGGACATTGTGTGTTGTTGTTGGCCGACGGACGTTTGGTGAATTTAGGATGTGCTACCGGTCACCCATCGTTTGTGATGAGTAGCTCGTTTACCAACCAAACTTTGGCACAAATAGAACTATTCACCAAAGACTATGCAGTGGATGTGTATCGCCTTCCAAAACACCTAGACGAAGAAGTGGCACGCCTGCACCTAGAGCAACTGGGTGTAAAACTAACCGTGCTTACTCCAGACCAAGCATCTTATATCGGAGTGGATAAAAACGGTCCTTACAAACCAGAGCATTATCGCTACTAATACCAACTGTACATATAAAATGACCCAAAGTCATTTTTATGTCTACTGTTGTTAATGCCGTTGCTTCAAACAAATAGTATCAATGAGACGAAGTCGAAATTGGACTATATTGTTTGTGCAAACGGTATAAGAGTTCACGACTCTGCGATTATATACAAACAGGAGATATTGGTTAAGTGCCAATATCTCCTGTTTTCGTATTATGGATAGTTTTGGAATCCGTGGGGTGCACCCACGGTTACTCATATTGTCCCCTTTCAGGGAACTGAGATTCCCTGTCCTGAAAGGACTGTATATGCATAACCTCCGGTGAAGCTGGAGGATTGAAAACGCCCTAAAAATCAGCCCCTACTGGGAATGTGCGGGAATTAAATTGGCTGGCTATTAAAATGTATTCCCTACGGGAAAT
>CAIUKZ010000459.1 GCA_903899865.1 uncultured Bacteroidales bacterium
ATAATATATAAAATCAAGAACTGCGTAAATAACTTAGGTTAATTTCAATTTCAATTCTTTTGGAGAATGAAGGAATGTAAAAAACCATCTGAAAAACACATTTTCTCTTTGCACAAAGGAAGTGATAAAATTTTAATTAACCAACAATTATTGTAAAAAAAAATAAATTAACGTGAAAATGTTATTTTCTAGTCTGACCATTTCCTTTAATAATCCACTTGTAAGAACACAGTTCGGATAACGCCATGGGTCCACGTGCATGTAGCTTTTGGGTGCTGATTCCGATTTCTGCACCTAGTCCAAATTGTGCACCATCTGTGAATGCGGTGGATACGTTAGTGTAAATGCATGCTGCATCAACAGACCTGTCGAACAGCGAAATTGTGTTTGCATTTTCACTAATAATGCATTCACTATGCTGTGAACTGTGTTTTGTAATATGCTGTATTGCATCTGTAACATCTGTTACAGTTTTAACAGATATTTTATAATCCAGGAACTCAATTCCGTAACTCTCGTCCGTGGCTTTTTGAAGCAACTGTGAAGGATATTTGCCCGTAAGGAAAGTGAACGATTTGGTATCTGCATAGATTATTACCTCTTTTTCAGCCAGTTTTTCACAAAGTGTTGGTAAGTCAGACAGTCTTTTTTCGTGAATAATCAAACAATCCAATGCATTACATACACTTACGCGACGGGTTTTGGCATTAAAAATAATTTCTTTGCCTATCTCCAAGTCGCCGTACTCATCAAAATAGGTGTGACAGATGCCTGCACCCGTCTCTATGACAGGAATTTTAGAATTATCACGTACAAATTCAATTAATCCTTTTCCACCACGAGGAATAATCACGTCCACATATCCTACAGCATTCATTAGTTCAGCTCCAGCTTCTCTTCCAGCTGGAAGCAAAGTCACGATATTAGGATCAAGGTTAAAATCCTCTAATACTGACTGAATGGTTTTAACAATGGCAAGATTCGAATTGTAAGCATCTGTTCCGCCTTTCAGCACACAGGCATTGCCCGACTTGAAGCACAGCGAGAATACATCAAAACTTACGTTGGGACGGGCTTCATAGATTATTCCCACTACACCGAATGGCACCGAAATTTTGGAAATGCTCATTCCATTAGGACGAATCACAGTTTCACCGATGCTTTTACCAAGTGGTGATGGGAGCGAGGCTACATTGGTGATATCAGAGGCGATGCCCTCTAGCCGTTCTTTGGAAAGCAACAGTCTATCATACATGGGGTTAGACTTCTCCATCAAAGCAAGATCCTTGGCATTTTCCTGAAGAATTGTTTCTGCATTATTCACAGCTATTTTGGCGACAGCAAGTAATACCTGTTGTATAGTTTTGTCGTCAACTAAGTTTAACGATCGTGAGGCCTGACGTGAGGCTTCTTTCCAGTGATTGCTTTGGATTTCCATGTAAATGTTGGATTGTATGGATGGTGAAAAAGAAGTGAATGAAAATCACTTCGATAGGTTGATCATTTATATGACAATGATGTAGGTTAAGATTTTTCCTTTTCAGTAAATAGCACCATCTTCATGTGCAGTTTATTGCCAATATCGATAAGATCAACCACGTCTTGCAGGTTCAACATTCTGTCTGCTTGAAGTTTGACAATAATCTCTTCGCCTTCAGCTTTGTTGGCATCATAAGCGGCAAGTGCACCTTCTATACCTTCATACGGGACTGGCTTACCTTCTATGGCATAAGTCTTGTCGGCGGTAACGGTAAGCATGATACTTTTTTTGATAACAGTATCGTCAGAAGTCTTTGATTTTGGCAGTAGCACACTTATGGTTGCAGGTGTGACCATGGTGGATATGATCAGAAAGAATAACAACAAGAAAAACATAATGTCGTTCAAGGACTCGGTATAAACCTTTGCAGATCTTGGTTTGCGACGTTGAATTTTCATTTTATATTATTTAGCCCCCTAATCCCTACCGTTTATGACGGGATGGACTCGGATGGGAATTTAGATGGATTTATTGTGGACAATCTTAACTATTAACCCGTTAACCTTGTAAACTCGTCTACTTGTTAACCTGTTTACTTGTCAACTATCTTACTGTATTTTCTCTTTTGTGCTTTTTGATGAAAGAAAGTAAGTCATTGGTTGCTTTATCTACTTTCAGAATAGCTTTGTCTATTCTTCCGTTTAACAATGTAAAGCCTGTAAATGCAACTATCCCAACAAAAAGCCCCAGTCCAGAAGAAATCATCTTTTGATACAAACCACTTGAAAGAACGGTGATATCAAATTTATTGGTAACCGAAATGTCATGAAAAATTTTCACCACCCCAGCAATAGTTCCTAAGAAACCAAGCATGGGTGCTATAGATGAGGTAATACCTAGGTAATTCATTCCCTTTTCCAAAACAGCCACTTGTTGTCGCGCTTCTGCTTCCATGGCTTCCTGCACATCACCATCACCACCTTCGATGGCTTCAATACCTGCACCAATAATCTTGGCTTGCATGTTTTGTTGCTCTTTACACAAGCGTGCTGCTTTTTCGTATTTAGCTTCCGAAACCAATTCGTTCACTCTGGAAATCAATGATGCATCGCTTTTTGCATACATGTTGATAGCAAATATGCGCTCTATGATGATGTAAATCGACAAGAAAAACAAGATAGCAAGCGGATACACTACCCATCCACCTTTCAATAATACGTCCAAATAATTTTCATCGGCCGCCACAGCTGCCGTAGCAGTAGAAACTGGTGCGGATACAACTTGAAGTAATACAGATAATAAATTCATTCCTTGATTTTTTTGAGGTTGTTGTTGATTCGTTAGGTGTTTATAACGAATGAATTACGAAAGTATTTTCTATTCGTTATGCAAAAGTAATGTATTTCTATATTAAAATGGCAAATTGTTTATAAAATTTGCCTCAGCACTAGTAGTCAAAGGTATCTTACTCACACCGCCCACCACAATACCTGCGCTGCGGACCTTGCACATTGAGCTGCTGGAACTGCTGATAATAGCCTTTGCGTGAACCATAGCTCTGAGTACGACCCGAACTGGCACAGGATGCAAGTAGCATCATGCATACAACGGAAACAATGAGGTAGAGTGTTTTCATGGGATAATAATTAAGCCTCCCCAAGCCCCTCCAAAGGAGGGGATGTAAAGTTAGCGTTTGATAATCATCACTTTGTATTTCCTAAATTTAATTTGGGGCGTGAGGGTTTCAATTCCTGATAAGTTAACCTACAATTCATTTGCAATCAGCTGAATAAGTGTTTCGCTGGCAGTGATAAATTCGGACCGATTATTTTTTAAATAATGTTCTACGCCTTCGGAACTTGTCCAGGCATAGTCATTTTTAGCACTTTTATTAAAAGGCGTGCTAAAGCTACCTGATTTTACGACATTCATATCTTGAGTAATACGATAAGACAAAGCGAGTTTCTGATTAGTCGGATAAATGTCAAGAAAATGCTGCATGTAATTGTAGTATCCTCCAGCAATTGTAACGTCTTTTAAGTCATAAAAAAACTCATTAGGAGTCGCTTCTATTGAGATTTCCAGTTTTTTGTTGTGCAATTTTTCAGCAAAATTGAACTCTTTTGATTTTTTGTTAAGGACTTCAGTAAACAAATTGATATAAGCTCTATTGTTAACTTCTGCTCGAAGCAAATCGCGCGTTTCCCAATAGAATATTGCTGGAATGAAATAGTAGTGAATGGTGGTCACTTTGGCCGAAGGTGTAAACTGCTCAAGTTTTTCAGTATTCAGAACCACATTTGAATCACTAACTTGGACGTTTTTGATGACATCTTCACTTACGCTTTTAGTAATGGCTACATTCATCTGCTTAGCAGTAAAGCAGCTAGACAATAAGACTGAAATAGTTGAGAATATGATAAGTTTTGTTGTTCTCATTTTCATTTTAATAGTTAAATGGTGGTATTTTGACGAAAATAATCCTATTCCAAATACAGATAATCACAATGAACCAATGGTTTCTGGTTCTTTTTACCAAGGGCTTGTGTGGCAGTCTTACTGTCATATTGGGCTTTTCCTACTCCTAGCGAAAATCCATTATGATCAACTATTTTGACAATATCATCCTTTTCAAATTCACCTACTATTTTGGTAACACCTACTGGAAGGAGGCTTACCGCCTTTTCGCCTGTAAGAGCCTTGGCGGCATTTTCATTGACATGAATCTCTCCTTTGGCAAAACCTTCGCTGTGCGCAATCCATTTTTTTACGCTGGACACATCGTCTGTAGAGGCGATAAAATGCGTACACTCCACTTTTTGATGGCTATCTAACAGTCGCAACAATATATCATCGCTTTTACCATTAGCAATAAACACATCAATGCCTTGGTCTGCAATTTTACGCGCAATGGTGGTTTTGGTAAGCATTCCTCCACGTCCAAATGTTGATTTTGAGCTTTGAATAAAATCAGAAATATCTTGCCCTTTGTGAATTTCGGTTATGACTTTAGAGTTTGGATCAGTGGGAGAACCATTGAAAATCCCATCGATATTGCTAAGAATGATAAGTGCTTCCATGTCCATCATGGAGGCAATTAATCCTGATAATTCATCATTGTCGGTAAACATCAGTTCGGTCACAGACACTGTATCGTTCTCATTCACAATAGGAATCACATTGTTTTCAAGCATCACCTGCATACAGTTGCGTTGATTCAGGTAATGACGGCGACTACCGAAATTTTCCTTCATGGTCAACACCTGGCCCACGGTAATGCCATGTTCCTGAAACAAATCCCAGTAATGGTTGATAAGTTTGGCTTGTCCCACAGCAGAAAACAGTTGGCGTTGGTCTACCACATCCATTTTCTTGCTAATACCCATCACGCTACGGCCTGACGCTACCGCTCCGGAAGAAACCAGAACCACCTCTACACCGTGCTTATGCAATTCAGCTATTTGTTTAACCAAAGCCGCCATTCGCTCTGTATCTAGAGTGCCATTGGCAGAGGTAAGCACATTACTTCCAATTTTTACAGCTATTTTTTTGTATTTCAACTCCATGTTGCAAAACTATTGATTAGAAACTGGCTCATTGTACACTACATGAATCAAAGTCATACCTACCGCTTGAAGTGTACTTTTGTCTACATTTTCCATGGTGTCATGCGTAGTATGCCAGTAAGTTGCAAAACCACCCGCTTGTGGTTTGAAGTCGATGATATCAATACTAGGTATTCCTGCAATTTGATTCACATAGACGTGATCATCCGTAATTGCGCCACCTTTTTCTTGCAAAAACAAGTTGGAAAATCCAAGAGTTGCTGCTTGTGACCACACTTTTGTGACTATGTTAGAAGCAAACTGTTCGGAGACTTGTTCTCGATAGAATGTGGCGTCTGGTGCCCCAATCATGTCTAACAGAATGCCATATTCAGCTTTGTAGTCAGCCAAATGTGGGTTGTGAGCCCAAAATTGTGTGCCTAAGCACCATGAGTCCTCTGTGTTTTGCTGTGATTTATACCATGATGGCGCACCATAGTCTTCGGCGTCAAAAAATGCAATGTCAACGCCTACTGAAGGTGATTGTTGCCCTATCAGCCTTGCCATTTCTAACAAGACACCCACGCCACTTGCACCGTCGTTGGCTGCCATCACTGGTGTTTTTCTATTTGCCGCTATAGGGTCATTGTCTGCCCATGGCCTTGCATCCCAGTGAGCAAACAATAAAATGCGCTTCGTGGCAGTAGGATTGAAGCTTCCAATTATATTGACAGCATGCAAAATAGTTCCATCAAAAGCCTGTAAATCTGCTTTTTGCTCAAAAACTCCTGCTCCAAATCGCTTCAGACTTTCTACTAAATAGCTAGCACATAAATCATGGGCTTTGGTATTAGGCACTCGCGCTCCAAATGCGACTTGAGCTTTGGTGTATTGATATGCAGAATCGCCATTAAATGTTGGAATCGTAACGGCAGATGGGGCATGGTTTGGTTGTGATTGGGACTGTGCATTGGTTTGAGGCTGTTTGCAACCCACCACCATGAGTAATGACAAAAATAATACTGTCGTTTTTTTCATCTGTTATTAAATTAAGTTCCTAAATCCTCCCTTGGGGACTTAAAGAGCAGATTTGTGTTGGATAATCATACACTTGTGAGACAATGTTTAATTGTCGTGCTCGTTTCATAAAAGGGATTTTGTGCAACAAAGATACTGAATTTTCGGAAATTTTCGTTCGTGTTTTTTTTTCAATGATATGATCGCTGATTCAACAAGTAAAACATAAAATCAGACAGGTAAATAAGATGTGTTACAGGCAACCTGTTGTTAAAATCACTGTTTGTGTGCAAATAATTAAGATCTCAGATTTATGTTTTGGTTGTTTGCCATCAGATTTGATTTAGAAAATCGGATATGTTTGCATGAACTTTGGTTGACCGTTAATTTTTTGGTACTTTTGTAGTTCAATTATTTAATGCCTGATACGTAAATGAAGACACCTGCTAAATCGATACAGATTAAGGACAAGAAGTTTACACTATCTATTCCAGAACTTACTATAAAGGAAGCAGTCCTGCAAGTTGCACATCAGATAGCACTTGACTACACAGGTAAAACACCTCTGTTTATTGTTGTCCTCAATGGCGCTTTTATGTTTGCAGCCGACTTGATGAAGCAGATTGACTTTCCCTGTGAGATTAGTTTTGTGAAATTTTCATCTTATCAGGGTACTGCAACCATTGGAACTGTCACTGAAACCAAAGGGCTAAATCAAAGTGTAGAAGGACGTGATGTAATCATCATCGAGGATATTGTAGATACTGGTATTACCATTGAAGGAGTGATAGCTTCATTGAAGTCTCAAGGGGCAAAGTCTATCTCGGTGGCTGCTTTTCTTCAAAAACCTGACGCTTTGCAAAGGGATGTAACGGTTGATTACGTAGCACTTAAAGTTCCGAATGATTTCATTGTTGGATATGGCTTAGACTACGATGGTTTTGGTCGTAATCTGAAGGATATTTACACACTCATTCAGTAAAATAGGTGTTGAGTGTTTTTTTTGCAAAGATGGTAACTCATTCAACCTACCTCTTTTGTAAAAGGATGTAAGGAGGAATGCAGTGGAAACACAAACTTAGAAGTAACTTAAAATTAATTTCATATACACAAAGACATGCTAAACATTATTATTTGCGGCGCCCCAGGTTCAGGCAAAGGAACCCAAAGTGAATTTATTGTAGAAAAATATGAGCTTAAACACCTTTCCACAGGCGACCTACTTCGTAATGAAATCAAAGGTAAAACAGAGTTAGGAGTAATTGCCGAAGGGTATATTTCACAAGGCCAACTAGTGCCTGACAAAATGATAATTGATATTATCATCAAGAATATCGATGAACAACCAGAAACTTGCAAAGGGTTTATTCTTGATGGTTTTCCTCGTACAGTAGGACAGGCGGAAGCACTAGAGGAAATCTTAAATGCTAGAAATAAAAAGTCAACCGTTCTTTTGGATTTAAATGTTCCTGAGGAGGAATTAATCAGCCGTCTGTTGAAACGCGGTGAGTCTTCTGGACGCAGTGATGACAATCTTGAGACCATTAAAAAAAGATTGGACGTTTACTATAGTCAAACAGCACCTGTTGCTGAATACTATAAAACATTAAATAAATATGCTTTTGTAGAAGGTGTGGGAACAATCGAAGAAATCTTCGATAGAATCTCCAGTGCTATTGAAGCCAATAAATAGAAGTGAAGAACCTAAGTGGTGGTCGGTGTGATTGTGTTTTATAAATTGTAGTTTTTTACAAGAACATAAAATTCTATCTCGCATAAAAAGTTTCGCTCTTGGTCTAATCTATACTCATTTTTTTCTCTTTTCGGAGAGTCATCTTGCGGGTATTGGATGCTAACATAATTATCAATTTTAATCTCTATCATGGCAAGTTCAAATTTTGTAGATTACGTAAAAATCTATTGTCGCTCGGGAAAAGGCGGACCAGGTTCAATGCATTTTCATCGCGACAACCTCACTGCCAAAGGTGGCCCTGATGGTGGTGATGGCGGAAGAGGTGGCAATATTATACTTCGTGGAAGTAAAGACCACTGGACACTGATCCATCTCAAATATGCCCGACATATTTACGCCACTGATGGAGATGGAGGTAGCTCTAGTCGAAGCTTTGGTAAAGACGGTGAGGATAGAACCATCATTGTGCCCTGTGGCACGGTGGTGTATGACGCAGAAACTGGTGAGTTTATGTGTGATATTACCGAACATGGACAAGAAATTGTGCTAGTAAAAGGCGGTCGTGGTGGGCTAGGAAACTGGCATTTTCGCACCTCAACTAACCAAACTCCTCGTTACGCACAGCCTGGTGAACCACGCATAGAGCGCACGGTGGTGCTACAACTCAAAGTTCTTGCAGATGTAGGACTTGTTGGTTTTCCCAATGCTGGTAAATCAACTCTATTGTCTGTAGTGTCTGCAGCTAAACCCGAAATTGCCAACTATCCATTTACTACTTTAGTACCCAATCTGGGTATTGTAGCTTATCGGGATAATAGGTCATTTGTAATGGCAGATATTCCAGGAATCATAGAGGGTGCATCAGAGGGACGTGGGCTAGGACTACGATTCTTGCGCCATATAGAGCGTAACTCTATCCTTTTATTTATGGTGCCTGCTGATAGTGATGATATCAGAAAGGAGTATAATATCTTGCTCAATGAACTGAAACAATACAATCCTGAGTTGGTCGATAAGCAGCGTATTCTTGCCATCACAAAATGTGATATGCTGGATGAAGAGCTGACCGAAGCCTTAAAAGCCGAATTGCCAGAAGGGATTCAAACGCTGTTTATTTCCTCTGTAGCTGGTCTTGGTATTACAGAATTGAAAGACTTGATATGGCAAGAAATCAATAAAGAATCCAACAAAGTAGTGGAAATCATACACCGACCAATGCACATCACTCACTTCCCCGATGAAGAAGAAATTGAGGAAGAGGAGG
>CAIUKZ010000460.1 GCA_903899865.1 uncultured Bacteroidales bacterium
GCACCTGAGCCGCATCTACATTGATATACACTTTCTTGGAAGGAATAAAAGCTTCGCCTTGCATTTTGGTTTGAGGGTCGGTACTTAGCACAAAGTCATACGCTGTCTTTAATTCCAATGCACCTGGCATCATAGAATCTACTGACACTACTTCATTCTTACCAGCCACATAATCCTTTTCTGCCCATGAAATGGGAAGAGGAGATGATTTATACGCCCCACGTTTCATTTGGTTGATGTACCAATCTGTTTGTAGATAACTCAAGTTACACACACGCACATCGGTTCTGGTTCCTTCTACTTCTTGGTTGTACCAAAGCGGGAAAGTATCATTATCACCATTGGTAAAAATGATGGCATTCTCTTCACATGAATGTAGGTAGTTTGCTCCAAAATCACGACAAGTATAACGATTGCTACGATCGTGATCGTCCCAGTTTTGCTGCGCCATCAGTGCTGGCACACCCAGACAAAGAACACTAACTAAAGTAGCTGCGACTGTCTTTGGTACATATTTTTCAATCAGTTTGTACAATCCCAATACTCCAAATCCAATCCAAATACAAAAAGCATAAAACGAACCTGCGTAAGCATAGTCCCGCTCACGAGGTTGGTAAGGGGTTTGATTGAGATAGATTACAATAGCTAGCCCTGTCAAGAAAAACAACAGTGCAGTTATCCAAAAGCCCTCTTTGCCTTTCTTGCCAGACTTGAACATATAAATCATACCAATCACACCCAACAACAATGGGAGCAAATAATAGACATTATGTCCTTTGTTTTTTGAAAATTCAGCAGGCATATTGGTTTGATCACCAAGTAACGCATTATCTATAAATCCAAATCCTGTGATACAGTTACCTTTGTCCACTTCGCCACTACCTTGAAGGTCGTTTTGTCGTCCACTGAAATTCCACATAAAATATCGCATATACATATACATCACCTGATACTCTACGAAAAACTTGATATTTTCGCCAAATGTAGGTTTTATTTCGGTGCGTTGCTGACCACAATAATCAAATGTGATAGGAGTACCTTTGATGTTTGCCCAATTCTTATATGCTTCGATATGTGATGATGAAGTGCTATACAGACGTGGAAACACCATATCAAACTGCTCATTCATCACATACTCTGTTTTATACCCAGTGAGTAAATACTCATCCTTGTCCGTTGGGGAGGTTTTAGGTTTTTTGGCATAAATGGCATCCCCTTTTTTGGTAACAGGAATACAAGTTTCACCCTCAATTTTCAATTTCACCGGTGCACTATACACTGGACCGTATAACAATGGTCTATCACCATACTGTTCACGATTCAAATAGTATTTGAGTGAGAATACATTGTCTGGCGCATTTTGATCCATTGTAGGTTTTGCCGAAGAACGAATCACTATCACCGCATAAGTAGAATAACCAATCATCAGCACTGTCATCATTACCAACAGCGTATTTAACCAACGGCTAGTTACCGTTTCGCGTTTGAAGTAAAAAAATGCTGACAAAGCAGCAATGATAATCAAGCCCAACCACACTTTGTTACCCAAAAATGGCATCCCAACTATCGTAAAAGCCAACACAAAAGCAATGGTCATTCTCAAATAGCTTTTATCTACATAGCTTTCGTAGATGGCCCAGCTAAGTAGCCCTACTGCAAGGAATAAATACACATAAAGTCCCGTGTTGAACGAAAAGCCTAGCTTGTTTACAAACAAAAGTTCAAACCAACTTGCCACTTCTACAGAACCTGGTATCAGCCCATAAAGTACAAATGCCAAGATGACAAATGAGGCTAACATTGCCAGTACTACACCACGAGTGCTGGTATTATAGTTTTTGAAGTAATAAACTAATACAATAGCTGGAATAGCTAGCAAATTCAACAAGTGGACACCGATAGACAAGCCCATCAAATAGGCGATAAGAATCAACCAACGATCTGATCCTCTGTCTTCAGCAACGCTCTCCCACTTCAATATTGCCCAAAAAACAATGGCTGTAAACAAAGAAGAAGAAGCATACACCTCACCTTCCACAGCGGAAAACCAAAATGTATCTGAAAAAGTATACGCCAATGCACCCACTAATCCAGTACCCAGGATGGCTATAATATTGCTAGTGGTGTAATCTTCTTCTGACTTTATTACAATACTCCTAGCAATATTTGTAATGGTCCAAAACAAAAACAAAATAGTGGCGGCACTAGCTAAAGCAGAAAGGGAATTGACCATGTAGGCCACTTGAGTGGTATCTTTAGCAAACAATGAGAAGAAATGACCCATCAACATAAAAAATGGAGCACCGGGAGGGTGACCCACGTCCAACTTAAAAGCAGAAGAAATAAACTCACCACAATCCCAAAAACTGGCTGTAGGCTCCATGGTTAGTAAATAAGTAACAGCAGCAATAGCAAATGCTAACCAGCCAAACACATTGTTCAATAACTTATAATTTTTCATTTTTGGAAAATAATGAGTTGATAATTTTTAGTTAGATAATATTTTATAGTCAATAATTTATTTTTTCTACAACGAATTAAGTGGGTAAAACCTAATGAGGAATTTAAGCCACAAAAGGCAAGAAAATAAATTGATAATTGATAATTGAAGAGACGTCGCATGCGGCGTCTGATAAAGCATTTTTTGAACACAAAGACACAGAGTCACGAAGTCACAAAGCAATTATCGCCGAAGGCAAATATCGCGAAGTAAATATCGCGAAGCTACTATCGCCGCAGGCAAATATCGCCGTAGGCATTAATATCGTGTACCCACCTAAAACGTTATTGAGCCAATTTGTTTTTTCAAAAAACGCCCAAAGGTACAAAGAATTTCTAGTATGACAGAATGCCGTTTTGCTTTTTAGCGATTATTAATTTTTCAAATTACTGTTTAAGTAATCCACCATCATCGTTGCAGTTCGTTTGGCTGTGCCAGTTTCACCAAGTTTCATGCGAATCTGCGCATAGTCATTTAGCATGTTTTGTCTATGCGCTGTGTCGTTCAGCAAGCGTTCTAGCTCTGCATTTACGGTCTCAACAGTAAATACCTCTATCAGCTCTTTCACCGCTTCCTTCTCTGCTATCAAATTGACTAAGGAAAACCACTTTATTTTAAACAACAGTCTTCGATGCGGATAAATCAACTTCACCAATGTAATGTGATACACCACCACTTGTGGCACACCTATCAATGCTGCTTCAAGCGTGGCAGTGCCCGAGTTTATAACCGCAGCAGAGGCATGCTGAAGAAGTTCATACGTTTGACCACAAACAAGTTTTACTGACGTATTGGCAACAAAGGAATGATAAAACGATTCATCTATGCCTGGCGCAACAGCGATAACCAACTGATAATCCTTGAATGACAATGCCCCTTCCAGCATTCGAGGCAAACATTTGCTAATTTCTTGCTTCCTACTTCCCGATAAAATGGCAATTATTGGGCGACTGTCCAATCCATTTTTGGACGTGAACTCCTGCCGATTTTGATGTTGATTAGGACGGGTGAATATCGAATCTACGGATGGATTACCAACATAATCTACCTGATATTGGTGCTTTGCGAAAAAGTCCTGTTCAAACGGTAAAATGGAGAATATTTTGTCTACATATTGCTTTATCTGCTTTATGCGGTACTCTTTCCAAGCCCAAATTTTTGGAGCAATGTAATAGTAAACAGGCACCGAGGTATTTTCTTTCACAAAGCGTGCAATGCGTAAATTGAAACCTGGATAATCCACAAGTATGACCACATCGGGGCGATAATCAAGAATTGCTTGTTTACAAACCTTCATGTTATTCAGCACCGTTTGCAGATTCATCATCACATTCCATAGACCCATAAACGCCATTTGACGGTAATGCATCACCATCCTGCCACCTTGCGCCTGCATCAGATCGCCGCCAAGGAAGCAAAAATCAGCCTGCTCATCAGCCACTTTTAGCTCTCTCATCAAATTGGCTGCATGCATGTCGCCCGACGCCTCGCCCGCTATTATAAAATACTTCATGGTCTATTGGCCTCCCAAGCCTCCGTTCCCATTCATGACGGGATAAACGTCGGAAGGGATGTGTAGTTAGTATTATTTTACTTGTTTACTCGTTTACTGCCAGCTGTTTACTCGTTTACTTCTCAACTCGTTTACTTGTTTACTTGTTTACTCGTTTACTCGTTCACTCGTTCACTCCTCTCACATCATAAAAATAGCCGAAATCAGAAAAGGCATTGCTCCTAATATCACACCAGATGCAAATCTGAATGCTTCCAGTTTGTATAATACAAAAACAAAAAGCATGCTTGGCATGACAGACATTAATAGGTGATTGCCCAGCATACCATTGTCATACATTCGCCATACTGTCGCAGTAAAATCTTCTACGTAAGGATAATGCATCTTGGCAAGGAAAACAAACAACAACACTGGCACTAGTAACCCAGGAATAATACCGTAGGTAAATCTGTCATAGGGTTGTACTTTTTCTTTAATACCCATGTTTAGTCGATTGTCAATTTCCACTTACCCACACTACCAATGCTAGAGTGTGAAGTCATATCAATACTCACAGGCACAATGGCTACACCTCCATGGGCTACCACCCATTCATCCGTATCTTGTGCGTCTGGTTCATTGTTATGAAAATGACCTGTGAGCCAAAAATACTCTCTTCCATGAGGATCGATGCGTTTCTCATATTCCTTCACCCATTTCCCATCACATTGTCTAGCCACTTTTACTTCTTTTATTTCACCTTCTGGAGCATTCACATTCAAGCACACATAATGTGGCAGTCCGTTGAACAACGCTTCTCTGGTGATTTGTAAAATATAGGGCTCGAAATAGCTAAAATCAACTGACAGTGAGTGGCTATTGATAGAAAAGCCAATGGATAAAATATCGTTCTCACAACCTTCTAACACCGCACCCATCGTGCCCGAGTAAATCACATTGATGGCTGCATTAGAACCATGGTTGATGCCCGAAACCAAAAGATCAGGACGACGAGGTACTATCTGATTCAATGCCAGCTTCACACAGTCAGTAGGTGTACCAGTGCACGAATAGCTTAAAAATCCTTCCTCTTCATGCAGTTTTTTGTACCGAATGGGTGCACTCACAGTCAAGGCATTGGACTGTCCAGACCGTGGGCCATCAGGTGCTACCACCACCACATCGCCTATCTGTTTCATCAGACGAGTGAGCACACTTATTCCAGGCGCATCAGCACCATCGTCATTGGTTATTAGTATTAATGGTTTCATCTGTTTATTATTGTTTTTTAGTTGTCAGATGGAACTCGCACATAAACATCTCCTTGTGTGTCAAAGCTTATTTGTCGTGCTCGTTTCATATGTTTGAATATTTAAGCTTTCCAATCCCCGCCGAAGGATGGGTGTGAAGTTAGTATTGTTTTATTAGAATCTTGTTTGGCAGAATGTAGCATTCAGATTAGATAGTAGAAAAAAAAAAATGGTCTATCTAAAAAGCAGACATTACTATCACTGTATTTTAATCTTACACACCGTAGCACCTAGAAACAGTCCTGAAGAAAGTATGAAATAAATCAAATCTCTAGAATCTATCACTCCTCTACTCATTGACTTATAGTGAGCATGTATGCCCAATCCTTCCAACAGCTGAATGGTCTGACCGGTAGTAAAAAAGCTGCCTAATAACTCGAAGCCATAATAGCAAAGAAAGCACAACACCAAAGCAACCACAAAAGCCACAATCTGATTTTTGGAAAGCGATGACGCAAAGACTCCCACTGCTACATAAACTCCTGAAAGGAAAATCAAACCAATAAACGAACCCCAAAATGCTCCTGGATCCACATTTCCTATTGGTTCTGCGAGATAGGACACAGTAAAGTAATAAAGCGTGCAAGGCAATAAAGCTAGCAGCACCAATGTCCAAGCTGCAAGGAATTTTCCTACTACAATCTGAATATTACCCACTGGCTTTGTTAACAGCAATTCCCATGTGCCTGTTTGCTTTTCTTCGGCTATCATCCGCATGCTTACCGCTGGGCATAGAAAAAGAAACAACCACGGAGCTAGATAAAATAACCCATCTACATTGGCATATCCTGCATCAAGTACATTGTACTCGCCAGGAATAACCCAAAGAAACAACCCCGTGAGTAATAGAAACATCCCCACCACGATATAGCCAGTGGCATTACTAAAAAATGAACTCAGCTCTTTTTTATAAATTGAAAACATAGAAGGAATAAAATTGGATATTTCAGGCAAACGGCAGCGAACAAATCAGATATTCAGTCATTTTTGCTACTTTTGCGGTGTCAAAGATAACCAAAAAAAATGAATCAAAGAAAGAAATTCGCAAGACAAATTGCCCTCATCATCTTCCTCAGTGGATGTATATTGTCGAAATCAGGGGCACAATCCTCAGCAGGGTATGGCATTAAACTTCAAGCCATTCGAGGCAGCGTTTACCCGCATGACAAACAAATCAAAAAAATTATTGACCAACCAGTTTCTGGCGCCGAACTGTCTGTTGAATTTCAAACATTAGGTAAAAAACCATGGCAGCAGTACAACAATTTTCCCATCGTGGGAATAGGTGCAGTATGGTTGAACCTTGGCAATCCGACCCTGCTAGGTGATGCCTTTGCACTCTACCCCTATTTGAACTTCAGATTATTGGAAACAAAGCTCTTCAAACTTAGAGTAAAAGCGGGCATGGGCGCTAGCTACTTGACCAAAACCTATTACAACACCAATACCGACAACTATCAGACGCTCACTGGAAACACAGCCATTGGCTCCCATCTTAATATTTACTTCGCGGGTGGTGCCAACATGGAAGCTCCCATTACAAGTGGCGTGAGCCTCACTGCCGATTACACATGGAATCACATGTCCAACGGTAGCGTGGTGACTCCAAACACAGGTCTGAATCTCTTGAATGCTTTCGTGGGTATAAAATACACACCTAACTATCGCAATGCTGCAAACCCTCAAAAACAGGAATACCCAAACATCAACAGAAACATCAGGTGGGAATGCATAGCTTCTGGAGGTGTACGCCAGCTGTATTACAAAGACAAAATGAACTTCCCCATCGGTTCGCTTTCTGTGGCAGCTTACAAACCATTAACTAATTTCTACCAGATGGGGCTAGGACTGGATGGTTTCTATGATGGTGTATTCGATGGACACGACTCAAAATATACAAGAACTTACCTTCAAACCGATGAATTGAAAAACAAAATCAGAGCGGGAATCTCATGGCGACATGAATTGCTATTGGGGAAAATAACAGCAGGATTTCACTTTGGGCTATATATCTATGACCCGATTAAGAACCTTGAGCCATATTCCGAAGCAAACATCAAACCACTTAACAAACCACTCATTTACCCATACGATATTGACTTTGAAGATGGATGGTTATACACCCGAGCTGTATTCAAATATGCTGTGACTGACCACTTGCTTTTATCGGTTGGACTAAAAACTCACCTACAAAAAGCCGAGTTCATCGAATGGGGAGTGGGGTATAAATTATAGATAAAACTCCAAAAGATGAGAATGGATAGTTGCTGCGCGATATTTGCTGCGCGATAGTTGCCTACGGCGATAATTACTTCGTGATATTTGCCTTCGGCGATATTTGCTTCGCGATAGTTACTTCGTGATATTTGCCTACGGCGATATTTACTTCGTGATATTTGCCTATGGCGATATTTGCTTCGCGACATTTGCTATGCGATATTTGCTTTGCAATATTTACCTTCGGCGATAGCGACTTTGTGCCGTTGTGTCTTTGCGTTCAAAAATGTTTTTTTCAAACGCAGCATGCGACGTCTCTTCAATTTTCAATTTTGCAACTTAAAAGACCATCTGTGATTATGATATTGTAGGTGTAGTTTTGTTATTTGCAGGTAATGTAATTTCTACAAACAATACTTTAGTCAGAAATTCGAACATTTCAGCATTAAAATTCATCGTTTTACTGTGATTTTACTACAACTCTTTCTATCTTTGTAACAAACACAATTTCAAAAGGAATAAATACGAATAAAATGGCTTTGATTAAATCGGTTCGTGGTTTTGAACCGCAGATTGGCGAAGATTGTTATCTCGCAGAAAACGCAACAGTAGTAGGCGACGTAATCATGGGCGACGGGTGCAGCATTTGGTTTAATGCAGTGCTCAGAGGTGATGTCAATTCCATACGCATTGGCAACCATGTCAACATTCAGGATGGCTCAGTGATTCACACGCTGTATGAAAAATCGACCGTCAAAATCGGCGATTATGTATCTGTAGGTCACAATGTTACAATTCACGGTGCCGACATCAACAATTATGCACTGATTGGTATGGGCTCTACCCTACTCGATTATGTGGAGGTGGGCGAAGGTGCCATAGTGGCTGCAGGTTCGTTGGTGCTAAACAACACCAAAATAGCACCCTATACGCTTTGGGGAGGCGTTCCAGCAAAATACATTAAAGACATAGAGCCGTCACAAACCAATGAAATAAACCGAAGGATAGCGCACAATTATGCCATGTATGCAGGATGGTACAAGGAGTAATTGATAATTGATAATTAATAATTGATATTTGATATTTGATATTTGATATTTTTCAATAGGGTACTGATATATAAATAATTTTCCCTGGAAAATGATTTTTACCACGC
>CAIUKZ010000461.1 GCA_903899865.1 uncultured Bacteroidales bacterium
CGTCAATGTCTTGTACAGTTTGTGCTGTAGAAATAAGACCGGTAAATAGAAATGCAGAAATCAGGATTTTGGTTAATGATTGTGTCATATTCTTGAATTTATTGGTTGTTTCTTTATCTTCGATGTCGTAAAATAATAAATAATATCAGGCTTTCAGCCCTCAAATTTGTTTGTTTTCATTATCCCCAGGCGTTGCCGTGGGGCTAGAATAGGTTGGGCTTTCAGCCCGAAAACTCAGTCTGTTTCACCTTTAAATTTCAAACCCATCTTAGTCCTGAAAGGACGATATATCCTAGCCCAATGGCAACGCCTTGGGTCAATAAATCGATAATTCAGAATTGAGCCCTGAATGGGCGACATAGATTCAAGTGTGCAAAAATCAATTGAATGTGACATAGAAATCTGCGCTAGAAATTGACGTTCATTATTTTCACCCATACACCTCTTCAAATTTCACAAACGACTGTTTGGCTTTACCACTCTGCAATGATTCGATGGCTTCAGCTGTGCATTGCTCTAGTGTCTTTTCGGGACAGCGAGTTTGAATGGCGAAAGCAGCATTTGCTACAACTACATTTCTTTGTGCTTCTGTGGATTGATTGTCAAGGACATTGACAAATATCTGTGCTGCTTCGGCAATGGTATCACCTCCCCACAGGTCGCGTTGTGCAACGGTGCGGAATCCCATATCCTCTGGTGTGTAAAGATATTCTCCCCTGTTGGTCACTATTTTACAACTATCGGTCAGCGAAATTTCGTCGTAACCATCTAGACTGTGAACGATGGAATACTGACAACCAATGCTCTGATAGATGTAGGTGTAAAGGCGCATCATCTTTAGATTGTAAACACCAAGGCACTGATAACCAGGGCGCACAGGGCTGATGAGTGGCCCGAGTACGTTAAAGAACGTACGCACACCTAAGTTTTTACGAATCGGTGCCACGTTTTTCATGGCAGGATTGCAAAATGGGGCGTGCAGATAGGCAAAACCAGCTTCGTCCAACGAACGCTTGATGACATTCATGTCTGTTGTAAATTTTGCACCGTAATACTCCAACACGTTGGACGAGCCACTTACCGACGTAGCACCATAGTTGCCATGCTTCGCCACTTTGTAGCCTGCACCAGCTACTACAAAACAACTGGCGGTGGAGATGTTGAACGTGTTTTTGCCATCACCACCCGTACCCACTATGTCCAATGGGTCAAACTCCGAAAGGTCAATGTTGATAGCCATATTGAGCAGTGCCTCACGAAACCCGATTACCTCTTCCAGTTCGATGTTGCGCATCAAATAGACGGAAATAAATGCTGCAATTTCCGATTCGTTGTACTTGCCCAAGGCAATATTTGTCATCACCTCTGTGGCCTCTGCTTTGGTAAGCGACTGGTGATTAAATAGTCTGTTTAAAATTTGTTTCATATAAGTCTGACCCCTTATATGGGGCATTTTCATAAAGATTAGAGAATTTGTTTCTTATGTATTTAATATACTAATTGTTAGGTTTTTGACTATGTCAACTTCTTCCGTATTGTATTTTTCTTTGTACTTGCCGAACTCCTTCTGCACGAACTGTCAAGGATTCCTTGACAGTTGAAACATCTGTCAGTTCACCTTCGTCAAAGATGTTTTTGATATGCAAACTAATATTTTGCTTAGTTGTATGGAATAAAAGTTCCATTTGTTCTTGCGAAAGCCAAACGGTATCTTCATCAAATTGAACTTTTAATTCAATTTGATTGTCCTTGCTCTTGAAAATTTCAATTTGTTTTTCCACTTTTCGTCTCTTTTTTATCTGGACTTACATTTTCAAAGTTCGCCACAACTACCAAAATCTGAAATCAACACCCTTTCAAGCTCTTGTACCGCTCTTGCTGCTTTTAATAAAGCTCTGCAAATGGGAATGTAACTCAACTAAGACTTGAGTGTTGTGTCGTTCCTACCGCAGGAAGCTTAAGAAATATGCATAGATAATTTATTTTATTCCTGTTGTATAAATTCTATCAACATTAAATTCAAAATCATATGGTAATCGAGTCTCAATGGTCACACTCTTGAATTTATTCATTAGCAAAAGTTCTTTCATTTCATCTTCTTGAAAAAGACAATAATGTACTGGTTTGTCTTCATCCCAATAATTATTGTCAATACTATCTAAACAGCCTTTCTTAACAACAATTAAAACAATTCCATTTGGTTTCAATACTCTATGGAATTCTGAAATTATCAAATCAAGATATTTCTTAGGGGTGTACGTTATAGAATAAAATGAAATTATAGCATCAAACGAATTATCTGCAAAATTCATTTTAGACAAATCCATAACCTCAAAATCTAATTCTGGATTATAGTCTCTTGCTATTTGAATACATTTTGGAGATATATCAATTCCTTTTATTTTATGTCCTTTGTCAAACAAATACTTTCCAATATGACCAGAAGGTCCGCAACCAGCATCACAAATCAATGAGTGCTTTGGTAATAAGTCTGAGAAATTATCAAGAAACAATCTATCAAATTCTTTTTCCTCCATTTCATTTTTGAAATTCTTATGATATTTTTCAGCAGAATTATCATAAGTAATTCTTGCCATTTCTGAATAATCTGAGTATCTCATTTTTGTTTGTTAGTTATGCATAACATCTTATGTACGTTTGTCCTATTGCACCTATTTCTAGATTAGTTATATGTATTTATTTGCGTAAATAATTGATATTTAATCAGATGTAACAAAACACAACCTGTAACATCTATCCAACATTTTAAACTAAAGTGGCTTGCAATTACGTCTGTCAAAATTCTCATTTACCCCCTATTTCTCAAGTTCCCCTTTGGGGAATTAAGCAGTCAACCAATTATTTAGCATTTGCTCGCCCATGGGGGTGAGGACTGATTCAGGATGAAACTGCACGCCACGAACATCGTAGGTTTTGTGTGCCAACGCCATGATCATGCCTATCTCATCTACTGCTGTGATGGTCAGACAGTCTGGCAAGGTGCTGACTTCGGCTGCCCATGAGTGGTAGCGACCCACCTCTATTTTATTGGGTAAACCCTCAAACAGAATGTCTTTTTCCAATACTGTAATTTCGGAAGTGACACCATGATGTACTTCAGAGAGATTAATCAGTGTTCCGCCAAATGCCTCTGCTATGGCTTGTTCGCCAAGACATACTCCCAAAATAGGTTTAGTAGGTGCGTAGGTGCGAATCAACTCCAATAGGATGCCCGACTCAGAAGGCACTCCAGGTCCAGGTGAGAGTATGATTTTATCAAACCGAGCAATGTCTTCCAATGCTATTTGGTCGTTGCGGTGTACTTCTATGTTATGATACCCCAGTTTTTTAACGGCATGTACCAAATTGTAAGTAAACGAGTCGTAATTGTCAAAAACGAGGATTTTGACCCCACTAACCCCCAACCCCTGAAGGGGAGTTGAAGAACCGCTAGTTTCAGCATTTAAGTTGATATTGTTTTTATTTTCCATATTGTTCAGTCTTTTTTATGTTATAATTACTAATCTCTTTCCCCTTTAGGAGTTAGGGGTGATTATAGTCCCCCCCTTTAGGGGTTGGGGGTCGTCGATGCCACATCCACTGCACGTTTCAGCGCAGCGAGTTTGTTGTTGACCTCTTGCAATTCGCTTTCTTCGTCCGACTTTGCCACCACACCGGCACCTGCTTGATAATAGAGCGTGTTGTTTTTGCTCACAAACGAACGGATGGTAATGGCTTGATTGAAACTACCATCAAAACCAATATAGCCAATGCATCCTCCATAAGGTCCGCGATCATGCGGTTCTATCTGGTCTATCAGCTGCATGGCTTTAATCTTTGGGGCTCCAGATAGTGTTCCCGCAGGGAATGTATCGGCAAATAGCTTGAGAACATTGGTTTCTGGACGAAGTTTTCCACTTACGCTTGACACCAAGTGAATGACGTGAGAGTAGTATTGCACTTCGCGAAACACATCCACTACCACCTCGTCGGTGTTGCGGCTGAGGTCATTGCGAGCCAAATCCACCAACATCACGTGCTCAGCATTTTCCTTTTTGTCCACCGTGAGTTTTTCTGCCAATGCTAAGTCTTTCTCGTCGTCGCCTGTACGACGGAATGTGCCAGCAATGGGCTTGATATACGCTTTCTGCTTTTTGGGGTCAACGACCAAGTGTGCCTCAGGCGAAGATCCAAAAATGCGAAAATCACCAAAATTGAAATAAAACAAATAGGGTGAAGGATTCACGGAACGCAGCGTGCGATAAAGCATAAAATCATCACCTTTGTATTCTTGGTAGAATCTACGTGAAAGCACTATTTGAAATACATTTCCCTTGAAGCATTCTTTTTTGCCCTGTGCCACCATCTGGCGAAACTGTTCGTCAGTGACGTCAGATTTCTCTTCGCCTACTTTTTCGAAAGGATAAGTGGCAATGTTGTTGTTGAGCAATATTTGTTCTATCTCATCAATGGCAGAGGGTTCATTTTCCCTCAAATTCTCAATGATAGTCAGTTCGTTGTTGAAATGATTGACAGCAATGATGTATTTAAACAGCACGTAATGCAGACCAGGCATGCTTCCGGGAACGGTCTGACGAGCCGACAGTTTGACGTCCTCAAAGTACTGCACCGATTCATAAGAGGAATAACCAAACAGGCCATTGATACCCCCTACATTTTCATTTTTTGCCAGTTCGATGGATTTCAAAAAAGCATCAAAGCGTTCAGCCACAGTGAGTTTATTCACCACTTGTGTTTCTACCCGTGAGCCATCAGGATATTCTTCGGTAATCAGAAAATTATTAACCGATATTCCGCCAATAGGACAAAACCCGATGTAGGAAAAACTGTTTTCCTGTCCGTGATAATCCGAACTTTCTAACAACACTGATTTGGTGTACAGATCTCTTATTTTGAGATAGATACCCACTGGGGTTTGCAAATCGGCAAGTAGTTTTTTTGTTTTAACCCCTAACCCCTGAAGGGGGATAAGACCCTTAGACTCAAAAGGGGTATTTGTGTTGGATTTATTTTCCATATTTTTCAGTATATTTTAAGTAATAATTAGTTATTTGCCTGTAGACTTTGAACTTCTCAATATATTCTTTTCTTTAAGTCCCCCTTCGGGGGATTTAGGGGTGTAGGTGTTTTAGGTCTTAGTAATTCTTTCCTCCACCTCTTTTTTGATAATTATTAGTGTACTCTCTGTGTCATTTAGAACTTGTTCATTTGTAAACCGGATGACTTTCAATCCAAGTTCTTCTAATTCAGCATCCCTTGATTTGTCGTAAAGATATTGTTCAGGTAAATTGTGATACCCTCCATCTATTTCGATTACAAGTCTAGCTTTATGACAATAAAAATCTGCGATAAAATACAGGATTGGATGTTGTCGTTTAAAACGAACACCTTTAATTTCAATTCTTGACAAATTCTCCCAAAGAAATATTTCTGCCTCAGTTTGATTTTGTCTTAGCTGCTTGGCAAATTCAAAATGAATAGGTAATGCCCCATAAAACATATTAGAACCCCCTGCCCCTGAATCACCCCCAACCCCTAAAGGGGAGTTGAAGTTAGTGTTGATTTTCATACAATTCTGTATATTTATAACTTACAATAAGAAGCTAACTTAGTTCCCCTTTAGGGGTTAGGGGTAAAAAACTTCACATACGTATCCATATCCTTATCGCCACGCCCCGAAACGGTCAGCACAACAATGTCAGTTGGCTTGAATGTATTCTTTTCCTTTTTCAATAGTGCCAACGCATGTGCTGATTCGATAGCAGGAATGATACCTTCCAGCTTTGTCAATTCAAATGCCGCATCAAGTGCTTCGGTGTCAGTGACTGCATGTACTTTGGTGCGTCCAGTATGTGCAAAATGAGCATGAGCAGGACCTATGCCCGGATAATCCAACCCTGCTGAGATGGAATACGGTTCGGTAATCTGACCATCTTCATCTTGCATCAGCAACGTGCGGCAGCCATGGATAATTCCCTCACGACCTAGATGAATGGTGGCCGCCGACTCGCCACTTTCAATTCCTAATCCACCTGCTTCGGCAGAGATGATTTTTACTCGTTCGTCGTTCAAGTAATGGTAATAGGTTCCCATGGCATTGCTACCACCGCCCACGCACGCCATCAGGTAATCAGGATAATCGCGTCCAATGTGCTCTTGAAGCTGAACTTTGATTTCTTCGCTAATGACCGACTGGAAGAATGCCACCATGTCAGGATAAGGGTGAGGTCCGATGGTAGAACCAATGATGTAAAACGAATCGGGGTTGGAGCACCAATAGCGGATGGCCTCGTTGGTGGCGTCTTTGAGAGTCATGTTGCCAGAGGTCACAGCCTCTACTTTTGCACCAAGCATGCGCATCTTTTGTACGTTCAAGAACTGGCGTTCCACGTCCGTTTTGCCCATAAATACAATGCATTCCAGTCCCATCAAAGCACAAGCAGTGGCGGTAGCCACACCATGTTGACCAGCACCAGTTTCGGATATGATGCGGGTTTTCCCCATTCGTTTAGCCAATAGGATTTGACCTAGCGAATTATTGATTTTATGGGCTCCAGTGTGGTTTAGGTCTTCACGTTTTAGGTAAATGTTGGTGCCGTAAAGCTCCGAAAGTCGCTTAGCAAAGTAAAGTGGTGAAGGACGACCAACATAATTTTTTAGCAAATCGTAGTATTCCGCTTTGAATGTAGCATCGTCTTTGATCGCAAAATAAGCCTCAGTTAGTCTTTCAACTGAGCCATGTAATATTTCGGGGATGTATGCTCCACCAAAGTTGCCGTAGTAGCCGTTGGCATCGATTTGATTATTTGTAGCCATAAGATGTATGTTTTGTGTTGTTATTTTTTTGACATTAAAAAAGGCTTATCGTGAGTTCCGACAAGCCTTTTCATATATTCTATTGTTATGACATATATACATAGGTGCTACTGCTCACGAATTAAGATTACGTAAGTGCCACCACCAAAATTTGTTGTTTGTCAAAAGTGTTTTCATCAATCTGAAAGTGAAATGAAATGCAAAGTTTGAAAAATGATTTTAATTATGCAAGAGAAATGCTGATTTTTCGAAAAATAATCTTCAAATAAAATGTGGCTGAAAGTCAATGTTCTTGATAAATAGGCTTTTAGCTCTTTAAGCACAATAATTCGTTAAAGGAGTTTTATTTCCTTTCTATATTCAGTTTTTTTTCCGAAATTTGCAGGCTTAAAGGAAGGTATAATTAGTTAAGTATTTGTAAGATAAAAACAGCGTGAAAGAAACTAAGTACATATTTGTAACAGGTGGAGTTACCTCCTCATTGGGCAAAGGGATAATTGCCGCATCTCTTGGTAAACTTTTGCAAGCTCGGGGATTCAGAGTGACCAACCAAAAGTTGGATCCCTATATCAACATTGATCCAGGAACCCTCAATCCTTATGAACACGGTGAATGCTATGTGACTGTGGATGGTCATGAGGCTGACTTAGACTTAGGACATTATGAACGATTTTTGAATACTCCTACTCACAGAGCAAATAATATCACCACAGGCCGCATTTATCAGAATGTGATTAACAAAGAACGAAGAGGCGATTACCTGGGCAAAACAGTTCAAATCATCCCGCACATTACCGATGAGATTAAGCGCAATATCAAACAACTTGGTAGCAAGGGCGAATTTGACTTTGTGATTACCGAGTTGGGTGGAACGGTGGGCGATATAGAGTCTTTGCCATACATCGAAAGCGTACGCCAGCTACGATGGGAACTTGGACACAAGTGCCTAATCATTCACTTGACATATGTGCCTTACCTAGCTGCTGCCAAAGAGCTTAAAACCAAACCTACGCAACACTCAGTGAAAGCTCTTCAAGAACAAGGAGTTCAAGCTGATATCTTGGTGCTTCGTACGGAACACAATATCTCTATGGATATGCGCAAAAAAGTAGCGCTTTTCTGTAACGTAGAACCAGGTGCAGTGATGCAATCCATTGATGTACCTACCATCTACAGAGTGCCGATGAACATGCAAGAGGAAAAATTGGACGAGGTGGTGCTCACCAAAATGGGATTTGATCTCTCCAAAACGCCTGCAGCTGACATGGAGAAATGGATAGCATTCGTTGAGAAACTAGAAAATGCGAAAGAGGAAGTTCGTATCGGATTGGTGGGCAAGTATGTCCAACTTCCAGATGCCTACAAGTCTATCATCGAATCACTGATTCATGCAAGTGCCTATAACAATAAGAAGTTGAAGCTGGAACTCATACTTTCTGATAAATTGTCAGAAGAAAATGTAGTGAAGAAAATGAGTCATCTTAATGGGGTGATCGTAGCGCCAGGATTTGGACAACGAGGCATGGAGGGGAAATTTACTGCATTGCAATTTGCCCGTGAAAACAATATCCCTTGCCTTGGAATATGCATGGGTATGCAGACTATGTCTATCGAATTTGCCCGCAATGTATTGGGTATGAGCGATGCAAATAGTACCGAGATTGACCCTACTACATCTAATAATATTGTCGATATTATGGACGAACAAAAAGATGTGCTAAATCTGGGCGGAAGTATGCGTCTAGGAGCCTACAAATGCAAACTCAAAAAAGGTAGCAAAGCGCATGACATTTATGGCAAAGATCAAATCAGCGAGCGCCATCGTCATCGATTTGAATTCAACAATGCATACAAGCAGCAGTTTGAAAGTGCGGGCATGATATGTAGTGGCACCAACAGTGAGTCTGACTTGGTGGAAATCATTGAGTTGAAATCTCATAAATGGTACGTGGGAGTTCAGTTTCACCCGGAATACAGCAGTACGGTTGAAAAACCACACCCACTTTTTATAGATTTCATCAAAGCGTCTATTGTTAAATAATTAATTTCAAATAAGTTTCTTTACGTAATAAATATAATGGATAAGAATTCTATCATTGGTATTGTTTTAATCGTTTTGATTTTTCTAGGTTACTACCAAATCACCAAGCCCACCAAGGAGCAACTTGAAGCTCAAATGAAATACAATGACTCTATCGCAATGGTTCAACAAGTACAAGCCAAAGCAGAAACTGTCAATAAAAATCCTCTTTCCAAAGACTCTCTACTAGCTAATGACACTACTTCCAAATCTGATTTGGCTGATGCTTATGGCGATTTTTCGGTTGCTGCATTTGGCAAGGAACAATTCTACACTTTGGAGAACAAATTAGTCAAACTATCAATCAGCAATAAAGGTGGTCGGATTTACTCTGCCCAACTGAAAAACTATACTGATAATAACAAGAAGCCGTTGATTTTATTCGATGGTGAGGAAAGTAGCTTTGGATTCACATTGGTGACCAAAAATAACCGTGTGATGAATAGCTCCGATTTGTATTTTGAACCATTGTCTCCCGTAACCACAGATATCAAAGGCAATCAATCCATCACGCTACGCTTAAAAACTGCTGGAGCTGCTTACATCGATTTTGTTTATACATTACCTTACAATGACTACATGCTTAACTTTAATGTCAAAGGAAAAGACATGAACACTGTAATGCCAACAGGCACAAACTCATTGGATTTGAAGTGGATATCCAAGATACGTCAACAGGAGAAAGGTCGTAAGTTTGAAAATCGTTACACTCAACTTAGCTATAAATACTTAGCGGATGATGTTGAAAAACTCAGTGAAGGAAAGGATGATACCAAACAACTCACCACAAAAGTTCGCTGGATTGCTTTCAAAGACCAATTTTTCAGTAGTATCCTTATTGCTGATAATGCATTCACATCTACCACGCTGTCAAGCAAAATGGAAGCAGACAGCTCAAAATACTTGAAAACCTATACTGCCAATACCTCGGTGGCTTTCGACCCTACAGGTTTGACTTCTACCTATTTCAGAATGTATCTAGGCCCAAATCAATACAAGATTCTTTCTTCATATGACAAAGGAAAATCAGGTGAATCTGAGTTGAAATTAAATGACCTTATTCCTCTCGGATGGGGAATTTTTGGGTGGATTAATAAACTTGCCATTATCCCTATGTTCAATTTCTTTAGTGGCTTTTTGAGCAATTTTGGTCTTATCATTCTCTTGCTTACCTTAGTGATAAAATTAGTGCTGTTTCCACTCACCTACAAGTCGTTTATTTCTTCCGCAAAAATGCGGGTGCTAAAGCCAGAAATAGATGAGTTGACAGCCAAAATCCCTGCCGATAAAACCATGGAACGCCAAAAGGTATCCATGGATGTGTATTCCAAAGTAGGTGTAAGCCCTATGGCCGGATGTCTTCCTGCCTTGTTGCAAATGCCTTTCTTACTGGCACTGTTCAACTTTTTCCCTGCTGCCATTGAACTTCGTCATCAAAGCTTCTTGTGGGCATCTGATTTATCTACCTACGATTCAATTATCAGCTGGGATACTTACATTCCTCTTATAACTCCATATTTTGGCAATCATATTAGCTTGTTTTGCGTGCTATTTACAGCCGCTACCATTGCTTCTACAAAAATTAATATGGACACACAAGGCGGA
>CAIUKZ010000462.1 GCA_903899865.1 uncultured Bacteroidales bacterium
AGATTACCCGCGGCTACACCTTCCAACAAATCCACAAAATCGCTTTTGATGCGTAACATTACTACTTCTGTCTCAGGGTCACCCATGCGAGCATTGTACTCTATGGTGTATGGCTCGTTGTTTACTTTTATTAATCCGAAGAAAATAAAACCTTTGTAAACAATGCCTTCGCTATTAAGTCCATCTACAGTTGGTTTGATGATGCGGTCTTCCACCTTTTTCATAAACACTTCGTCGGCAAATGGCACTGGCGACACAGCACCCATACCACCAGTATTCAAGCCTTTATCACCTTCGCCAATGCGCTTGTAATCTTTGGCCTCGGGCAGAATCTTGTAGTTTTTTCCATCGGTAATGACAAATACCGAACATTCAATACCAGATAGAAATTCTTCAATTACCACCGTATTGCTTGCTGCTCCGAATTTTCCATCCAACATGGATTTCAGTTCCGAGATGGTTTCGTCAAGGTCATTCAGTATCAATACTCCTTTCCCAGCCGCCAGTCCGTCCGCTTTCAAAACATAAGGAGCTTGAAGACTTTTCAGAAATGAAATACCTTGTTCGATATTGTCTTTGGTCACACTCAGATAGCCAGCCGTAGGGATGTTGTGGCGAAACATAAATTGCTTCGAAAAATCTTTACTCCCTTCTAGTTGTGCGCCAAATTTGTCTGGCCCTACCACCGGAATGGCTTTCAAAGCATCATCGGCAGCAAAGAAATCAACCACACCTTTTACAAGTGGATCTTCTGGCCCTACCACCACAATGTGGATGTTATTTTCTATAACAGCAATTTTCAAACCTGGAAAATCATCCGCAGCTATTGGCAAATTGGTACCCACCTGAGCCGTACCAGGATTTCCAGGAGCGATAAATAGTTTTGATAACTTAGGACTTTGGGCTATTTTCCAAGCCATTGCGTGTTCGCGACCACCTGAGCCGAGCAAAAGAATATTCATGATGTAATGATGTGTTGTTAATAGTAAAGATTGAAATACTTAACCGTATTTCAACCCCAAATAATAGCACTTGACTTTGCAGAATTGAGAAATGCAAAAGTAGCTATTTTTAGCCATTTGGCAAAGTTAAATCGAACATCTGCTTACCAACAAAAATCGCCCAGAATGCTCTGGGCGATTAAAATTATCTGTATAACTCTATTTCTTTACTAACAGTTTCTGCCTGTTGACGCCTTCATCGGAAATACACTCCATGATGTAAGTACCATCGGGAAGATTGACTAGTGATATTTTTTGTGTACCTGCTACCAATGGTTGGACAAGAACTATTTTTCCATACACATCTATCAGTCGTGCAATGGCGTCTCTGGATGTGTGAACGTCAGCATTTATCATTATAAAATCACTGGCTGGATTAGGATAAAAACTCACTTTTGGAGAGCTTGTCACATCCGCTTGGCCAGTTACCATGACTGTAGTAATGGCTTCGGCCTGAAGTTTCTGTGGCTCTGCAAGCCCTATACTATCGGTAGCCAAAGAGTAGAACTTGTAGGTCTTTCCGTTTTTGCCCGAAAAATTGATGGGTGCAGTACTATTGGCCGTTTTCCATAAATAATAGGCACTGTCATTGACAGATACAAAAATCTTGCACCCCGCTAATCCAGCACCATTGTCACTGCCTGTGAAGGCAACTGGGAAGGTGGTGCTGTGCTGTGTCAAATCTAGATTGGTGACAGAACTTGTAGGCACTGCCGCATCTATTTTATTGCTAAAAGTATTGGTAACAATGGGTGCGTTAAAGTCAAACACAATGGTGGCTTTATTAACTATCACATCATCATGCGCCACCGTAGATTTGAGTTTACAACTGAAAGCCACATTACCTTCTCCTTCGGGCGAAGTCACATTGGGCGACAAGAATCCAAGGTCTGGGTCTTCGGTGAGCTCCATGGTGACCCTATCCAACGAGTGGAAATCCCACGAAATAATACCTTTGATAGAATCCAATACGCCATGCACTTGTACGATTATGTCCTTTTTTGGAAAGCGATCCACCAAAATGGTAAATTCCTTGGCATAGTCTTGAATATTAACAGTGGTATCAGCAAAAGTGATGCTTTTAAAACTGAACGTACTCAAATCAAATTTCTGAGTGTCAATGGTATCCTTTACAAACACTTCTAAAGCGGAAGCGCCTGCTGTCTTCTTGTTTTCAAAATAGATGCGGTAATTCAAATTACCATCTTTAGAAATATAATGGTCTTTGCCATACCCTTGTGGACCGACCATTTCGTTGGGGTCAAAGGATGTAACACCACGACTATCGCGTTTAGATTCTGACTTTTTCTTGAATTTTCTCCAGCATCCTTCTTCGGTACTCAAGTTGTCTTTGGAGTCAATCATCATATTCACAATACCAATGCCCATCTGAGTGGCTTGTCCCAATCCGGGCATAAAACTAGTGGCACATTGAGTAATAGACCCAGCCCATGACACACAGCTCCACAGCCAACTTTGGGTGGGTGAGTCTTCTGGTTTGATTGATTCTGGAGTTATTTTGCCAATGGGGTCAACGATTTTATCAACCAGTGTGTAGCAACCCATACCCGGTATCAAACTGAGAGCGCCTGTGGCATAATATTTCATAGCAGCAGCAGTGATACAGGCACGCACCTCAGTCGGCATCGGTTCAGAGGACGCCGCTTTGACTTTCGACCTATCAATGGTTTCAAAAAACGGATCGGTCACCCACGCATTCATGGTGAGCGAACCTGCACCATTTAGTTTTACCAGCACACGAGAGTTCTTCGAAGATCCCGCTGGAAGCATGGGAATGTAAAATGGATAAACGCGCATTTTAATGCCTTGATAACCAGAAAGCGTATCCGTAACAAAATAGGTTTTTACCGAATCCTGAATTCTGGTATAATCTTTTCCCATTGCTATAACAGCCAGCGGCAATGACAGTTTCATGTCAGGGAATGTCACTTCCAAGCCCGGAATGTCATTGACCACAAAGGTTAGTAGTGTGCCTTTTGCATCCACATTGGCAGTATTTCCATAGTTAAGATTAAAGGTTTGAGTGCGATTGAGCAAGAATCTATCCCTACCCGTAAGAGCCACCCATGGAGCACTGCGTTCGCCTTGTTCCACTTTGAAATAGGCTGGGAGAATGAGTGTGGTATCTGTCGGAGTAGTAATTTTCACATCGTAGGTACCCACGGATTTTCCTTTCAGATTGAAAGTAGCAAGCATAGACTCACCGATAGCATCAGTCACATAAGTAGTGTCACTGCTTATTTCCACTCCATTTTTCATCAATACGGCTCTGCTTGTAGATTTGAATCCTGCACCATAAATATACATGGTCACTTGTCCAGAATTTCCACCCATGCGAGGTTCGGCACTTTCTATGGATGGATGAAAAGTAAGGATGCCCGTAGGCGAAGCAGCTAGGATATAATGTCCTGAACTTGGAGCATTATTGATGGTGACTGTTTTAGTGACCTTGTCAAGTGTTACTCCTGTTTTGATACGAGTCCATTTCAATCCAGCATTGGAGGAATAATATACTTTCAATGAATCTTCTATGTTCCCGGTGATGCCCTCAGCCCTGTAATTTAATTTCAGATAACTAAGTGAGTCGGTGAAATTTTGAGGGTAATTACGTACCCGCCACCAAGCGTTGACAGTGCCCGACGCTGTGGGATGTTGCTGATTGCCGAATTGGTCAATGGTTAGTTTGTTCATGGTCACTCCCGCCTTACAACTCATGCTTGCATCGAAAAAAGACAAGGTGTTGGGGATGGTATTATCAACGGTTTGAATCACTGACACCCTTCCGTAATTTAATATCCGAGCCGAAGTACTTGCCGACATTAGCGTCAGTGTAGAGGCTGTATCTATGATGCAATATGCTTTTGGATTGCCCGAGAATGTAAGAGAAGGCAAGGTGTTGGAACCTACCAAATGTACCGAATCATCCACAATAATGTTGGCTTGAATGCCCAAAGCATTACTTCCGCCTATGGTGCGTGGTTTGGTGCCTGCCAAAGTAAGGGAGCTGATGCTAATAATATGATGATTTTCGATTCCCCCTTTTAGTAACAGGTGGAATGAATATCCGCTTGGATTATTGACAATAGCGCCTTTGTTGATAATGCTTCCATGCCCAACCAGTGTATTGGTCCAGCCATATCTATTTGTGAGCGTGTCCAATACGGTGAGTGTGTCATAAAACTCGTTATTGGATTGTGAATACACATTGCCATCAAGTTTCAGATTGCCATATAATTTGAGGCTTTCGATGATGGAATTATTAAGATTCAGCGTATCACTGGAGACCACTTTTCCGTTGGTCAACGTGTAATTGTTGGCTGACAGTTTATGTCCATTGGTCAATAAACGGGCTTTGTTGAGATTCCAAGAATTGCTTTCCATGTACACATTGGTTCCTAGCAGCACATCGCCAATGCTATCTGTGGCGACAAATGCTCCCTCGAAACGCTTACCTGCTTTTTGTTGGATGGTTTGATTGGCGGTGGAAACAAGATTGGTCACATTGGGATACCATATTCCTTGATTGTCAATATTTCCAGTCACGTCCAAGTTGAAACTGTATCCTTGTGGATTGTATTTAATGGTTCCCTTGTTGGTGATGTTGCCCTTTACTACTAAGGTGTTGGTCCAGCCGTATTTGTTAAACAGCGTATCGATGACTGTTGCATTGTCATTCAATTCATTGCCCGTTTCGGAATAGATATTGCCACCCAACTTATAATTGCCGTAAAATTTCATGTATCGGATAATCGAATTGTCCAGCGTAATGGTGTCATTAGATTGGATTTTCCCATCGCTAAGCGTATAATTATTGGTATTCAGTTTGAAACCATTGGTCAATACTTTGGCTTTATTCAAGTTCCACGTATTACTTTCCATCATCACATTACTCGCAAGTGCTATATCGCCAATGGAGTCGGTGGTGTTAAATGTTCCTTCAAATTTCTTACCTGCTTTTTGCTGCATGGTTTGATTGGAGGTGGAAACCAGATTGGTAACATGTGGATTCCAAATTCCTTCATTGTTGATATTGCCAGTTACATCCAAGTAAAAGCTGTATCCTTGTGGATTGTACTTGATGGTTCCCTTATTGGTAATGTTTCCTTTCACAGTGAGGGTGTTGGTCCAGCCGTATTTATTGAATAGGGTGTCTATCACCGTTGCTTCACCATTAAATACATTGCCTTCTTCTGAATACACATTACCACCGAGCTTATAATCGCCGTAGAACTTCATGTAGCGAATCACAGAATTATCAATTATCAAGGTATCAGCGGATTGTATCTTTCCATCACTCAATGTCACATTATTGGTACATAACTTGAATCCGTTGGTCAATATTTTGGCTTTGTTCAAGCTCCACGTATTGTTTTCCATGTTTATATTGCTTCCTAGCACCACATCGCCTATTGAGTCGGTGGTATTGAAAGTCCCTTCAAATTTTTTCCCAGCTTGCTGTTTGACGGTTTGATTGGTGGTGGATACCAGGTTAGTGACATTAGGATACCAAATTCCTTGATTGTCAATGTTTCCGGTCACGTCCAGATAGAAACTATATCCTTGTGGATTGTATTTGATAGTACCCTTGTTGGTAATATTACCTTTGACGGCTATGGTATTGGTCCAGCCATAACGATTAAACAGCGTGTCGGTGATGGTACAATTGTCATAAAACTCATTGTTGGTTTCAGAATATACATTACCGCCAATGCTGTAATTGCCGTAAAACTTCATGCTTTCAATGATTGAATTGTCAAGCGTCATCGTTTCGTTGGATATGATAGACCCATTGCGCAAAAAATAATCCTTGGTATTCAGCACAAAACCGTTGGTTCTCAGTTTCGTCTTGTTAAGACTAAAGGTATTGGACAGAAAACTGACATCGCTTTTCAACAATAAGTCGCCGATGGAGTCTGTCATGCTAAATGGCCCTTCAAAGTTTTTACCCGCCGAAGCCTGTATGTAATGGTCGGCACTACCTGTGATGCTAGTCCCTGTCAGTCGCCATATACCATTGTTTTCAATGTCACCGTCCACATTCAAATAAAAAGCATATCCCGCTGGATTGCCAATAATGGCTCCATTATTAATCACTTTTCCTTTGATAGTAAGCGTATTGGAGTAGGCATACCGGTTGAACAAGGTGTCCTGAATAGTAGCTGTGCCTATGAATTTGTTTTTATCTTCTGAATGGACATTGCCGTCCAGCGTAAAATTACCACTGATAGTCATTGACTCTATGATGGATTCATC
>CAIUKZ010000463.1 GCA_903899865.1 uncultured Bacteroidales bacterium
ATAAGATAACCCAGCTAGAAAAAGAGCAACAGTAAAACCTATTCCTCCTAAAATTGATAGACCTGACAGATTCTTCCAAGTCATGCCTGTTGGCATGGGTGAAATTTTTAATTGTACAGCCAGCCATGTGAATGAAAATATACCAGCAAATTTTCCTACAAATAATCCAAGTATTACTGCTACTGTCACTCCTGAGAGTGTTTCCGGATTAGAAAGGTCAACTCTCAC
Organism: uncultured Bacteroidales bacterium; assembly: GCA_903899865.1. Taxonomy (GTDB): domain Bacteria; phylum Bacteroidota; class Bacteroidia; order Bacteroidales; family Paludibacteraceae; genus Paludibacter. The sequence goes on from CAIUKZ010000463.1 coordinate 229, forward strand.
ACCAGCATTGGCAAATGCAAAAACTGGCATGATGATGAAATTGATAAATGAATGTAAGTTGCTCTCAAAGTCTTGTAGTGGGCTCACTGCATGGTCCGAGGCAATGTCAATGTTGGTTAAGTGCTCTATTTGTTGGTTGCTTAATATGATGTCGCTGTTGGTGTTGCCGTTTTCAGTTTGCTTTATTGCACTCAGCTCTGTTTCTATTCGTTTGGTAAAAATGCTCAGATTGAGATGAGGACGGGCAGGTATTGTGAATGCAACGAGTACGCCAGCGATGGTGGGGTGTATGCCAGCTTGCAAGAAACAATACCAGATAATTAATCCAATGCTAGCAAAGAATAATTTGCTGTTCACATGTAACCTGTTGCCTACTAGTAGTAAAGCAAAGAAAGCAAATGAAACCAACAGGTAGATGAAAGAAGTGCTGGTGAAGTGGCTAAAGAAAATCGCAATTACTGCTATGCCTCCAATGTCATCCACAATGGCGAGTGCTAGTAAAAATATTTTAAGGCTCAGTGGTACTTTTTTGCCCAGTAAGCTCAGTACTCCTACCGAAAATGCAATGTCTGTAGCCATCGGAATTGCAATTCCTCTCAATGCTTCGGGAGTGAAGCCCTGAATTTTTCCATAAGTAAAAAAAATGACTACTGGAAGTATCATGCCACCACATGCTGCAATGATAGGTAGTAATGCTTGCCTGAATGAAGATAGTTCGCCTACCAGTATTTCGCGCTTAATTTCTAATCCTACGGCAAAAAAGAAAATGGTCATCAATGCATCATTGATAAATTGTAGAAGCGTAAACGAATGCCCGTTGTGATTAAAAAAGTTGAAATGTTCGGTGCCTAGATAGATGTTGGTTGTAAGGATGGATTCATACCATTCGTATAGTGGGGAGTTGGATAGGGTGATGGCCGTCAGTGCAACCACCAGTAGAAGCACTCCAGGGTTGATGCGTTCTTCCAGCTGTCCAAAAATGCTATGAAGTTTGATAAGTTTTGGATTTGTGTACTTTGAGCTCATGATAGTAATTTGTAAATTTTTACTCTAGTTTTTTTAGTAGCTTCGAAAGATTTTGGAAACTATCTATTTGTATGAGTAGATGGATTACTTAGATTTTGAATCTCAATGGTTTTACTTTCTCATCTAATTGCACAAAGTTCGCTTTTTTTTTTGAAATCGATTGTTAGTTTTAGTTGGAGTTTAAATGATTTTAATACCTATTGGCATTATTGATTTCTTTACTAAGACTAAAAGCATAGGCTATTTCACAGAAATAGCCTATGTTGAGTATAAGAAGTTGAATGTTTGGTGTTTTATCTTGAAAGTGGTGTTTCAGCATTTTTGTCCATTTTCATTCCAGAATACCCCAATGCACCCATCTCAGGTATGTCCAGTCCTGCAAGTTCTTGGTTAGCAGGTACTCGGTTGCCAACTGAGATGTCAATTACTTTAAATACGATGTATCCAATGATGCCAACGTAGATGATATTTGCCCCTACACCAATAAGTTGTGCCCATAATTGTGATGCATCACCATACAATAAGCCTGTTACATTTCCTTTGATGCCGTTCAGTCCATCGCCATAAGTGCCATCGGAAAATAAGCCTACTGCAATTACTCCAAAAGCCCCATTTACACCATGTACGGCTACAGCACCTACCGGATCATCGATTTTTAGTTTGTTCTCTATAAAAAATGAAGCCTCAATTACTAGTATGCCAGCTAGAATTCCAATTACTGCTGCCATTTGTGGAGTTACGAAGGCACAAGGTGCTGTGATTGCTACTAGTCCAGCCAACATGCCGTTGCACATCATGCTGACATCAGGTTTCTTTGTTTTAAATAGCCACATATAAGCGGTTGCGGTCAATGCGCCTGTGGCTGATGCAAGCATGGTGTTGACTGCCACTACGGCTAGTCTGAAGTCACCACCTGCAAGCGTAGATCCGGCATTAAACCCAAACCAACCAAATGCTAATACAAATGTGCCTAATACTGCATACGGCAAGTTGTGTCCAGGAATTGCATTGGAAGAGCCATCTTTGTTGTATTTGCCTAGACGTGGACCAATCATTTTTGCTCCCACAAGTGCCAATACACCACCTGTAAGGTGTACTACCGATGAACCAGCAAAGTCAACCACACCATGTCCTAAGCCAAACATATTACCAAGTTGAGATAGCCATCCGCCACCCCACACCCAGTTGCCAAATACAGGGTAGATGATTGTTCCCACTGCTAGACCATAGATGATAAATGATAAATATTTCCATCTTTCTGCCATTGAACCTGTGGGGATAGTAGCTGTAGTATCCATAAATACCATTTGGAATAAAAATAGAGTCAAAATTCCCACATCATACAGCCCATCAAGGAAAAATCCTTTGGTGCCAAATAATCCAAATGTTTGTCCAAATAAGTTGATTGTAAACTCTTGATTAAGGGCGTCGGCACCACCCAATGTGCCCAACGTTCCAACTCCCCCAAACATGATGGCAAATCCACAAATGAAGAATCCAATCATGCCAAGTGGGTAAATCAGGAAGTTCATGGCCATGGTGTGAGCTATATTTTTGGCTCTGGTAAGACCTCCTTCTACCATAGCAAAACCAACTTGCATAAACATCACTAAGAATCCAGCA
>CAIUKZ010000464.1 GCA_903899865.1 uncultured Bacteroidales bacterium
CCCATCGAACTCGACGCTTCAAAATCAGTTTTCCAAGGAATACATCCTAACTGCGTACTCTATGTCCCTGTTGGAGCCACAAAAGCATACAACACATCAATACAATGGCAGGATTTTCCAAAAATTATAGAAAAATAAATTATACAAAACCACATGAAACGAGCACGACAAATAAACTTTGACACACAAGGAGATATTTATGAGCGAGTTCCATCTGACAACTAAAAACAATTACAAACAGATGAAAAAAATCAAAACAGCCAGCTTAATCTACTTGTTATCAATTAGTTCTATCGCCACCTACGCCACTGACTATGTAATCACGCCTAACACAATTATTCAATCTTCCGATCCAATCTCTTATTATGATGCCAACGGAAAATTCATTAGCTCTGATGGAGGTGTATATACAGTGTCACCTGCACAGGCTGTAAAAGCAGTGACAAGTGGGACGCTGAAAATGTATGCAGATTACACCACAAATGCCCCTACTTGCAATTACGATGAGTACATGCGCCCTTTTTGGAGTGCAGACACTGTATACAACGAAACTGTACTCTTATTAAACCCTAGAAACACCAAAACAGACACTACTGCCATAGGAAAACTGATGTATAATCCTAAAAAAATTATTTCTATAAAAAGCTTTGATGGTAGTGTTACGTACACAGAAGGAGTGGATTATACCATAAGTGGAAACTTAATTACCAAACTTAAGGGGTCGTCCATGATAAGTCTGCTGGCAAATAAAGTTGATAATGCAATACAATCAAACCAATACATTAAAAACGGAAGACCCAGTGGACTGATTTACAAACAAAGTAAATGGATCAATGTGACTTATATTCCAGACAGGAGCAATTGGCAGGGTCCATATTTTGGATACAAAGGACATTTGCTACCAAAAACAATAGCAAAACTTAAAGGTAAGCAGCCACTAAAAATTGTAGCACATGGGATGAGCATTACCAGAGGACTCAATGTAAGTGGATATGCTGAAGATGCGAATGCATGTCCTGCAGTAGCTCCCTACATGCATAGCTATATCGATTTAATGAACTATCGGTTAAAGAAACTATTCGGATACGACAATATTATTTCTATCAATGCTGCATTACCGGGTGCAAACGCAAGCTGGTTAGCAAGTACAGCTGCTACACACGTGAGTCCACATAAACCAGATTTAGTGATTTTAGATATGGGAATGAATGATATTTGGTCTTGTAAATCAGATTACGCTTCATTCGGAAATTACATCCAATCTGCCATGAATGCAATTAAAAAGGACAATCCAGATGTCGAATTTATACTTTTAGGCGGTATGATGATTGATAAAAACTACACAATCAATTGGGATGGAGTTAGTATTAAAACTATTGTGCCTAACTTATATGGATATCAGAATGAGTTAAAAAAAATGGAAGCGGTGGGTATTGCAAATCTTGATATGACTACTATGAGTGACTCCATCTATGAACGCAAATCACAGTATCCTAATTATGGAGCTAAAAGCGTAACCGTGAATGAAATGCACCCAAATGATTTTTTAGCCAGATGTTTTGCTCAAGGCTTGGTAGCAATGCTTGACTCTACTGCAACGCCTAATGCATTAAATTCTCCAGAAATCAACAAAACATCATTCATTGCTGTGGTTCCAAATCCTGTGATAGACGGTCATTTTATCGTCAGCATTTCAGATAACGTTTCGTATAATGACGTACTGATTACGATTCACGACTTATCTGGTAAGCAAATCACCTCATTCATTCAACAGACAAAATCAAAAGACTATCAGGCATCTGACTTTAATCTTACAAAAGGAATTTACGTGATCACTGCAAAAGTTGGACAAACCGAATCATCACAAAAAGTAATCATCCAATAGTGATGAACATCGCTCACAAAAAAAATGACCTTGAACAAATTGTTCAAGGTCTTTTTTTGTTATAA
>CAIUKZ010000465.1 GCA_903899865.1 uncultured Bacteroidales bacterium
AAATTTCACCCCTCAGCATTGGCTGTAAGCCAAATATATCCTAGCCCAATGGCAACGCCTTGGGTAATGTGTCGCATGGTTGTATTGTATTATATTATTCCCCTTTAGGGGTCAGGGGTCAGGGTCTTACCTGAATAGAAAAAAGAGAAACTCTTTCGAATCTCTCTTTTTCTTTTTTTTCTTAACATGCCAGCCAGAGGCCGGCTACTAGCACGACGAAGTTTGGAAATTTCGAACAAACCGCGCAAATACCCTACGACGAACAGAGCAATGGAACAACCACATTTACAGCAAATAGACCTATTGCTCCAAGAAAAACAAATCGTATAGCTTTTTCATTCTAAGTTAAATATATTAATCATGTCTTTGGTAATGGGTAATTGATTTCCATCTGTGGGTGTCACAATTACAAAATAAAGGTCATCACCTTTCTTATATACAACAAACAATGTTAAAAATGGCTTTCCAAAATAATTAAAAAGAATTTCTGGCTCACCATTTTTATTTACGATGCACATTTTGTCAACGGTTCCAATAAAACCTTTATATCTATCCGTCTGAAATTGGTTTTGAATTTTCGTAAAATTTCCAAATTTTAATTTTGCACCTTCAAAATCATGAAAAAATGAACATGATACTTTTAACGGTTTATAGCCCAAATTTAATACTTCATCATCAATTTCAGGAAACTCACTAGATGCAGATTCTGAATATTGTTCAAATGAAAAACCATCGATTATCTCATTTTTAACATTATAAAATTTCCATATAATAATATAATATTTCTTATTTTGATACCAAAACTGCCTGTACTCATCACCAGATGAATAACTGCCTGTACTAAAAGAGTCAATCCTTGAAATTTCACTTTTGTTTATTAGAGGTGAATTCTCATTTATATGAATATGAGATAGATTTTTATTATGACCAAACACGAAAAATGATATCACAGGGAACAAAACATTGTAAGTAAAAAGTCCAACCAAAATAGCAATAATTATAGCAATAAGTTTTTTCATCTGATTTCAATAATTTTATTAATTATTCTACATATTTCTATAAACTTAAAAATATTATCAAAGCGCCAACACTAAAGAATATGCTGCATAAGATGAAATTATTGCAGCTGCTGAATTAATCCAAATTTTCATAGTTTGATTAGATGGTGGTTCTGGTGAATACATTTTCACATTAATAGAGTGTTTACTTGTTGGAAGTAACTTCCCTTCATTGACTACATAATACCCTTTAGAATCTCTACCAGCTGATGTAGCACCCACAGATATCGATCGTGAAGATCCATCAAAAGATGCAGTATGCTTAATCATTCCACCAAAATTAGTATCAGACTCAGATTCTAAATTTCCTGATTTTGCATCATAAGTCAATACGACATTAGTGTTTCCTCCGTCCCTAACAACAGTCTCAAAGGTCACTTCCATTTTATCTGAAATAAATTTTTTTTGACTTATTTTTATTACGGCATTAATTTTTGATTTTAAAGCATGTGCTAAATCTGCAGCTGGTTTTTGTATGGAGTTCATCACCTGATTGCAAGCCCCCACAATAGCACCACTCTTCGCCCCTTCCCAGAAGTCACCACCTGCGAATACCGAACCCATACCACCATTGAGAGCAGAAAAGGCTATGACACCAAAGGCATTGTGTGTTACAAAATCAACTCCCAATGCATCCAAAGTATGACCCGATATGGATCCAAACGCTCCTGCTGCTGCACCTGCCCAGAAGTTACCGCCATCGGCAGCTGTCATTAGTCCCTGTGCTAAGGCATGTGCGCCGGCACGGCCTGCTTCGTTAAGGAAAGCGTTAGAGATGCCAAGGAAACCTTTTTGACATTCGCAAATGAGGCTGCGGCTCCTCCCGTGGCTCCGAATGCGGAGCCTATCCCGAAGGTGATGGCCCCATTGATGGCGCCGTTGCCCACCGATTTCCAGAATGAACTGGCATCCCATGATGACCCGTTGACTATGGTGGTAGCCACGCTGAATGCGCCTGCTATGGCTGCACCTACGGCTGCTGCTGTAGTGTATCCACGGTCGGTGATGAGTGATGTGCGTGCATCGGTCTGTGTCCGGTCCGTGGGGTTACGGTGTGCTCCCTCCCGCAGGCTATGCTGACGGGATGAGTTCCACCACCGATAGCTCCTTCGCAGGCTTGAAGCTATCGGGTGTCACTTACATGGGTCGTAGGCATAGCGTTCGGCTACGGTGCCGTCCTCGTTGGTCAGTGCTACTAATGACCCCTGATAGTCGGAGTAGGAATAGTAGAGCTTATCCACACCATTGGTCGTTACCAGTATGGCGCCGCTAAGATAATGAATTTTTCGGGTAGTGCCTGCGCCGGTGCCACTTATTGTGTTTTCAAGTTCATAGTTGCCAAGATAGATTTTTGTCATCATTTCTTATTTTGCACCTAATCCCAAAAAATAGTATCTTTGCACTACAACAAAACAGACGAACATGAATTTTATAGAAGAATTACAATGGCGCGGGATGATTCACACCATGATGCCAGGCACGGAAGAGCAACTGAAAAAGGAAATGAC
>CAIUKZ010000466.1 GCA_903899865.1 uncultured Bacteroidales bacterium
ATATTCTTGGGCAACAACAAATGGTATCTGTATTCCAACTTCAATCTGCGAAACTATCCAGACCTGTACTTTGGCATTGGCAATCAACCAAACAATACCATCCTCTCATACACCAATCGAAATATTAGCCTGACTCTACAACCTCAATACATCATTTCCAAAACATTTTTTGTTGGTATGGAGCTGGGTTTTAACACCAACAATGTGAAGGTAGATCCTGAAAATGAAAGAAAAATGTTGGACGCAGTAGCACTTTATGGAGTCTCAGGATGGGAACCCTATCACATCACTTCAGTAGGGCTGACAGCAGCTTATGACAACAGAGACAACCAATTTTACCCACAGCAGGGAGGATTTTCCAAACTGGTAATTTCAGGTTCCAAAGCTGGCAATTTGAGCAGTTACTCGTACTTAGCAACGACTCTTGATGTCCGTAAATATTGGAGAATTGCAACTAATCATGTTTTGGCTTGCCAGCTTTACTACGACCACATTTTTGGACAAAACGAGGTGCCATTTCAAACATTGGGAACCATAGGCGGCAGAGATTTATTTAGAGGCTTCAGACAAGGCATGTATAGAGACAAAATTATGTATGTGCTACAAACCGAATATCGCTTCCCTATCTACAAGCGACTTAAAGGGTCGGTTTTCGCAAGTACTGGCGACGTACTCAATACAGGAAATGCGAGCATCACACCGCTCAAAGTCGCATTTGGTGGGGGTCTTCGATACAGGCTTAACGATGCTCGGGTTCACCTACGGCTAGATGTAGCTCAAAATAACTTTGGCGACAAGCTACAGGTATATATTACAGCCACAGAAGCATTTTGACAATTGACTACAATAAACAGAAATAAAATGATAGGATTAGTTGTAAAAAACACAGGAAGTTGGTATCAAGTTAAAACAGATACTGGTGATGTAGTGGAGTGTAAAATCAAAGGAATTTTTCGACTAAAAGATATCAAAAGCACCAATCCTATAGCTGTAGGCGACATGGTGCATTTTGATATGAACCAAGATGGCACTGCCATGATTCATACTATTTGTGACAGAAGAAACTACATCGTACGCCGATCTTCCAATCTATCCAAGCAGTCGCACATACTGGCTTCCAATCTAGACCTAGTGGCGCTGGTGGTTACAATCAACTATCCTGAAACATCCACCGTATTCATTGACCGATTTCTAGCTACCGCCGAAGCCTACCGCATACCTGCCTACGTGGTTTTCAACAAAATAGACCGGTTTGACGCACTCCAGTTAGAACAACTGAATCAACTGCAAAAACTGTATGATTCTTTAGGCTATCCTACCTACCAAATATCGGCACTCCAATCCATCAACATTGATGCTCTGATGAATGACTTAGCCGGCAAAACGACACTCATATCAGGAAATTCGGGTGTAGGAAAATCCACCTTAATCAACGCAATAGCGCCTGAATCATTGGCACGAACGGCAGCGATATCGGATTACCACAACAAAGGGATGCACACAACCACATTTTCCGAAATGTTTGCTCTCAAAACAGGTGGTTATATCATAGACACACCAGGTGTCAAAGGTTTTGGCACTATAGACATGGAGACTACCGAAGTAGGGCATTATTTTAAAGAAATATTTGCATACTCTTCCAAATGCAAATTTGGAAACTGCAGCCACATACACGAACCCGACTGCGCTGTGGTGAAAGCTGTGAATGAAAAACTGATTAGCTCCACACGCTATCAAAGTTATCTGAGTATATTGAAAGACTGTGACGAAGGCAAGTACAGATAAGAAAACACATGTTTCAAATTATTGCCAATTGCATTGTTTTGTATCATAGAATTTGATATATTTGCATTAAATGGATTTTGTTTATAAAGCAATTAATACAAATACGATATGGCACACCACCAAATAGATAAATTAGATAAAAAAATACTGCAACTCATTTCTCAAGATGCTAGAATACCATTCCTAGAGGTTGCTCGTGAGTGCAATGTGTCAGGAGCGGCTATCCACCAACGCATCCAAAAACTTCGAAACCTAGGCATCATCCGCGGATCTGAGTTTGTTGTAGACACCTACAAAGTGGGGTTTCAAACTTGCGCATACATCGGGATTACACTCAAGGATATCAAATCATTTGATGATGTAGTGAATGAACTTAAAAAAATACCAGAAGTGGTAGAATGCCACTATGCCACTGGCAGATACTCCATGTTTGTAAAAATATATGCAAAAGACAATAGGCACCTACTACAAATAATACTCGAACATTTGACATTGATACCCGGTGTAGCACATACCGAAACGTTCCAAATATCATTGGATGAGATTTTCAGAAGGCAACTGTCAGTATTTGATGCCGATGAAGCAGAAGCGGATGTGGAAGAAGAATAATTCTCCAGAAAAAAAAGAAGAGTGCCAAATAATTGAGCGCTCTTCTTTTTTAAGTATAGAATGGGTTTTATCCTAGATCTGTTTATTTTAGAGCCTTGATGGATTCTCAGATGTGCGTAGTGTATTTCGTGCGGGTTGTTCGGCATTCTAAGACATTATACGCTATGCGCAACGGGTTATATTCCCAAGCATTACTATCAAGCCATTTTTCCAACGGTTAGACCTCCACATTTACTAACTGTTCCAACATGGTAAATATCTAATATATAGGCTTAAAATATCACTTCAATTTTTTCTGTATTTAGTAATCTGTACAACTCATTATTATGAAAGTTAAAGCAATAATACTTATTAGTTTAATTTCAACAATTACAATGTATGCTG
>CAIUKZ010000467.1 GCA_903899865.1 uncultured Bacteroidales bacterium
AATTAAAGAAATATTTCTCTAATAAAATTTCTTTCACTTTGAGGAGCAGTTTTCCAAACGAATGGAAATAAAAATGCCTCATCGAAGAGGCATTTTTAAAATCAAATATTTTTTACATTTATTTTAACCATCAAGTATATACTTGTGACCTAAAACCACTTACTTCAAAATCTTAAACTTCAAAATCTTTCCACTCCAAGGCTTCATAGTAGTTCTCAACACATCTGTTGCACTTAAAATCACATCTTCATACACAGCAGTTTCGTCTAACAAATCGACACAACTATGCTTTTTATATTCCTTCAAACCAAGATATTCGAAAGCGTCGTGAGGTATAACAATTTCTGTTTCAAGGAATTTATCATCGAAATTCACCACCACCAGCACCAATTGATCCTTATGCATTCTCAAGAAAGCATACTGTTTGTGCGAATTAAACTTCGGATTCTGGATATTGGCATAGGCCAAATCGAACATCAACCCATCAGTTATAGCTTTTTCCTGTGTACAAATATGTAACAATTTTGAATAAAAATGTCTAAGGTCTTTCTGATCTTGATTTAAATGTGCACCATCAAATGCACCATTATTTGCCCATGACTGAATAGTTTTCAACCCCCAATAATCAAAAATCGTAGTTCTTCCATCCATACCTGAGTATCCCTCAGCTTCCATGCCCAACTCACCCAACTCTTGCCCAAAATAAATCATCACTGGAGCTTTTGTCAGTGTAGCAGAAACTATCATTGCTGGATGCGCATAAAACCCTGTACCTGAGAAAAATCCAGAACCGATTCGCTGTTCATCATGATTTTCTAAAAAATTGAGCATCACATGTTCCAATCCGCCAAGCTTTTGCCAAACGGCACTGATATTGGTAGCTGCCAAATTTCTACTAGCCACATTTCTCAACAAATCATACATGCCTACTTTATCATACAAGAAATCAAATTTCCCGTGAACCACATAATTATCGTACAGTGATGGATTATAAACCTCTGCAACAAACACCAGTTTTGGGTATTTTGCTTTAACCTGCGTCAACGCCCAGTTCCAAAACTCCACAGGCACCATTTCAGCCATATCACATCTGAAACCATCCACTTTCTTAGAAGCCCAAAAAAGTAAAATATCGCGCATTTTAACCCACGTATCAGGTATTGGGTCAAATTGTTTCTCACCACCGCCCTTGTAATTAACACCATAATTCAACTTTACAGTCTCATACCAATCATAAACCGATGGGTTAGAGGTAAAATTATCATTACCTGTAGCTTTAGCTGGATATTCCTCGTAACCTTGCGCATCAAATTGCGGACGAAAATGCTCTCCAGGCAAATAATAAAAATTGTTTAATGGTGAAAATGCCCAATCAGGATTATCTGTTTCACCCAGATCCTTTACTCCCTTCGGTTTCACATCTGAGTGATAATTTCTAGCCACATGATTGGGAACAAAGTCAATGATGACCTTCATTCCAGCATCATGGGTACGCTTTACCATGTTTTCAAACTCCTCCATACGTGCTGGTACATTTTCTGCCAAATCCGGATCTACATCATAAAAATCCTTTATAGCGTAAAATGATCCAGCCTTTCCTTTTACCACACCTGGATGATCAGGTTGGATGCCGTATTGAGAATAATCCGTTTGTGTAGCATGTTCTATTACACCTGTGTACCATACATGAGTCACACCCAATGCTTTTATCTCTGACAAAGCCTTAGCTGTAAAACTATTGAATTTTCCACATCCATTCTCCTCAATACTACCATTATATTTATTGGCGGTAGTATAATTCCCAAACAACCTTGGTACAACTTGATAAATTACAAATTTCGACATAATAATAAATATTATTGTATTCTGAAATAACTTTAAAGGAACTCCTACAAAGATAGAAAAACAGATGAATAATACAAGAATATAAATTAAAAAATATTAGGTGAAAAAATAAACAAAATTAGAATCAACAATGTTACATTTGCAAAAACAAATCACAATTAACAAACATAAAATTAATTTATCATGGCAACAGTACAATTTAAAGGTAATGATGTTCAAACAAACGGTCAACTCCCAGCAGTGGGTAGCGTTGCACCAGATTTCGTATTAGTAGGTAGCGCATTACAAGACATCAAATTAAGCGATTACAAAGGAAAAACAGTAGTTCTTAACATTTTCCCAAGCATCGATACGGGCACATGTGCTGCTTCAGTAAGAAAATTCAATCAGGTAGCTGCATCTAAACCAAACACAGTAGTCATTTGTATTTCAAAAGACTTACCTTTTGCACAAAGTAGATTTTGTGGTGCTGAAGGAATTGAAAATGTAATCACTGTTTCAGATTTCCGTGCTGGTTCTTTTGACAATGACTATGGCGTGCTATTAACTGATGGTCCACTAAAGGGTCTTCTTTCAAGATCTGTAGTGGTGGTAGATGAAAATGGACTTGTAAGCTATACAGAATTAGTTTCTGAAATTGTAAATGAACCAAATTACGAAATTTCTGTTCTATAAATTACTTGTAGTGTGAAGCAAGTAAATTATTAATACTTCAATTTGTCAGCCTCCCTCTCACTGTGAAGTAAGAGGGAGGCTTTTTTTTACATAAAACAAGATATTATTTGAAATAGATGTGTCATTTTTTCAAAAATATCACCTTTGTGGAATTCTAAGTTGGCAATTCTTTGCCATTTTTTTCTTATATTTGCAGACTAATTAAAAAAAGTAGGTGTATGAATAATTTGAAAATTGGGGATTTAGTGGCCAAACTACCTATCATTCAAGGTGGAATGGGTATTGGAGTTTCTTTATCAGGTTTAGCGTCGGCAGTTGCGAATGAAGGTGGAATAGGTGTAATTTCTTGTGCAGGACTTGGTCTTATTTATCGAAATTCGGCCAAGGAGTTTTTGGATGCAAGCATCGAGGGGATGAAAATTGAGATTAGAAAAGCGAAAGAAAAAACAAATGGTATTATAGGTGTTAATATTATGATGGCGCTTACCAACTTTGGTGACATGGCCAAAGTATGTATCGCTGAGAAAGTAGATGTAATATTTGCAGGAGCAGGACTTCCGATGGACTTACCAAAGTACAGAACGCCTGACTGTACAACTAAAATGGTGCCTATTGTATCATCAGCTAGAGCAGCTAAAATACTTTGCGAAAAATGGAAAAATCTATATGATTACCTTCCTGATATGATTGTTGTAGAAGGACCTAAAGCTGGTGGGCACTTAGGTTTCAAGATTGATCAAATCAACAATCCTGATTTCGCAATCGAAAAGTTAATCCCAGAAGTGGTAAAAACCGTTGCCGAATTTGAAGAAAAATACAATCAAGAAATTCCTGTAATTGCTGCTGGTGGAATCTACACTGGCGAAGATATTTACAACATCATGCAGCTTGGTGCCAAAGGAGTGCAAATGGCTACTCGATTTGTAACCACCCACGAATGTGATGCCGATGATAAATTCAAACAAGCATACATTGAAGCTAAAGAAGAAGACCTAGAAATAATTCAGAGCCCAGTAGGTATGCCAGGACGTGCATTAAAGGGTGAATTTTTGGATAAAATCAACGAAGGACTAGCTAAACCAAAAACATGTCCTTTTCACTGCCTTCACACGTGCGATTTCACCAAAGTTCCATATTGCATTAGCGTGTCATTGCTAAATGCTTATGGTGGAAATGTGGATAAAGGATACGCATTTGCTGGAAGTAATGCATTCCGTGCCACAAAAATTGTATCGGTAAAAGAATTGGTAGATGAGCTAAAAGAAGGCTATGACATAGCTGTAGCAAGTAAAAATAAGTAAGCTGCGATATCACAAGCCTTTGTAATATAAACAATAAGCGGGATAAATTACTTTATTCCGCTTATTGTTTATAAAAAACTGTACTGAAAACGCACAATTAGTTTTACACCTCAAATCTTTTAATGAGTTCCATCCCTGTTTGAATGGCTTTTTCATTCATCGGTATCAAGTGATGATGGCGCTCTGGCAATGATTTTTTGAGCCCTTTAAGTACATTTTCTACAAGCACGATGGGTCTAACTTTCAAGTATCCGCCTAAGATGAGCATATTGGTTGTTTTTGCTAAATTATTAGACAAAGCATAA
>CAIUKZ010000468.1 GCA_903899865.1 uncultured Bacteroidales bacterium
CGTTCTTTTTTTGTCATGATTTTTATTTTCAATTTATGCTCACGTGAGTTTCAACAATATGAATGGGTTAACAGTTTGCTAATTGTCTTTAGTTTTGGCAAAATTATTCAATAATGATGTAATCCTTGCTTCCTTTTTATTATTTTTGTAGATTACATTCAGATATACGATTTTCTATTCCGTAAGTTAGATTCATGGCACCCAAAAAACCCATAAAAAGTACCCCCAAAGAGCAAACTCAAAACATGTTTGAATCCTCTTCATTTGTTAAGTCAGAAAAAAAATCAAATCAAGTTAACCAACCTTCATTGTGGTCGAAATTCGTCGGCTTTCTAAATGACGAAAAGACAAGTTTTATTGTAGGTTTGTTGTTGCTATTTGGCGTCTTGTTCTTGCTTATTTCATTTATATCTTACTTTTTTACAGGGGCTTTTGACCAAAGTAAAATGGAATTGTCATGGGGTGAAATTCGTAATTTGAGAGCCGATATTCAAAATTGGGCATCTGTATCAGGTGCCATTTTTTCAGAGTATTTTATCAATCGATGGTTTGGACTTGGCTCTTTTTCGTTTTTGTATTTTGGATTAATGCTAGGCTTGCATCTAGTCAGAGTTAAGACTACTCAGTTATGGAAAATAGGATTACATAGCTTTTTTTGGTTGATATGGACTTCAATTTTCTTGGGTTTTATCATTTCACCCATGGTCAAAGATTTTTTGTTTTTTTCACCTGGAGGGCAGCATGGCGACACAATGAGCAGGTGGTTGGGTTCGTATGTTGGTTTTCCTGGTTTGTTGTTGACGTTGATAGGTTCTTTGCTTGCTTATTTTGTCTTGATTTTTAAGAACACAATTCCATTTTTACGAAACTTATTTGTTAAAAAGCCAATCGCAGCATCATTTGAAGCTTCACTTGACGATGAAGAAACAATTGAACCTGCTATGCAACAATCAGTTGCTGTAGGTACAGAAATTATTCCTGAAGATTGGGTAGTAACTTCTGGGGTAAGTGAAGAGAGTATAGAAATTGAACTTGAAAATGTTATTACTGAAGAAACAGTAGCAAATGACGATGTGCCTTTTGAAATAGAGCAATCTGAACCAGAACCGACTGTAGAACTTGATGAGCCTCTTTTAGATGATGAACCTGTTGATGATTTAGAGTTAGAAATTGTGCCGAGCGAAGGCGATGATCCATTTTATAATGTGGCTAAACTTGGTAAATATGACCCTACGCTAGATTTGTCGCACTATAACCCTCCTACACTAGATTTGCTGAAAGTTTATGCCAATGAGAATGAGACTCAGATAGACATGGATGAGCAGAAAGCGAATAAGAACAGGATTATTACTACCCTCCAAAATTATGGCATAGAGATTGATAGCATCAAAGCCACCGTTGGACCTACTATTACCCTTTATGAGATAGTACCAAAGGCTGGTGTTCGGATTTCAAAAATTAGGAACTTAGAGTCCGATATCATGCTGAGTCTAGCTGCAACTGGGATTCGTATTATAGCCCCAATTCCTGGAAAAGGTACCATTGGTATTGAAGTCCCGAATAGTGTTTCGCAAGTGGTGTCCATGCATTCAACCATTGCTTCTAAGAAGTTTCAGGAATCGACATTTGAGCTTCCAGTGGTATTTGGTAGAACCATTACCAATGAAATATTCATGGTGGATTTGGCCAAAATGCCTCACTTGCTCGTGGCAGGTGCTACTGGTCAAGGAAAATCAGTAGGGTTGAACGCTATCATCACATCTTTGCTTTACAAAAAGCACCCGTCGCAATTAAAATTAGTGCTAGTAGATCCTAAAAAGGTAGAATTCAATATTTATGCTGATATAGAGAAGCATTTTTTGGCTAAACTTCCTGATGGCGAAGATGCAATCATCACTGATACCAGCAAGGTGGTGGAGACTTTGAATTCTTTGTGTAAAGAAATGGATGACAGGTATGATTTGTTGAAGAAAGCGCATGTAAGAAATCTGAAAGAGTATAACGAGAAGTTCACGAATAGAAATCTCAATCCAGATAATGGACATCGTTTTTTACCATACATCGTAGTAATTGTAGATGAGTTTGGTGACTTAATCATGACCGCAGGAAAAGAGGTAGAGATGCCTATAGCGCGTATTGCCCAGTTGGCTCGTGCCGTAGGTATTCACATGATTATTGCTACACAACGGCCATCGGTGAATATTATTACAGGTGTAATTAAAGCTAACTTCCCTGCTCGTGTAGCATTCAGGGTGTCGTCCATGATTGACTCACGTACTATTTTGGATGCTCCGGGTGCCAATCAGCTAGTGGGACGAGGAGATATGTTATTTTCTCAAGGAAGCGATTTGGTGCGTGTGCAATGTGCTTTTGTGGATACACCTGAGGTGGAGAATATAGTGAATCACATCAAGAAACAACAAGCATATCCTACAGCATTTTATTTGCCTGAGTATCTTCGTCCTGATGGCGATGGAGTAGATGCTTCTTCTGTAGATATGAGCAAACGCGATCCGTTGTTTGAAGAGGCTGCAAGACTAATAGTTGCCAGTCAGCAGGGTTCAACATCGCTCATTCAACGCAAATTTTCTATCGGATATAATAGAGCCGGAAGAATTGTAGATCAACTAGAGGTGGCTGGAATTATAGGACCGTTTGAAGGTAGTAAAGCCCGTCAAGTACTGGTGATGGATGATTACCATTTGGAACAGATTTTAAAGAATTTATAATTAAACAATGCTAAAAAAATATTATGGCAAAGAAAATTTATTATACGTTTCTCCTTTTCTGCTTTTGTTTACAATCTGTACCTGCGCAAAGTGATGCTACTGCTCAGAAGCTATTGTTAGATTTGCTGACGAGTATAAAGTCCACAGCCGTAAAGACTGATTTTAAATTAACTATGACCCTTAAGGGTAATCCAAGTCAGACAGTGAATGGAATGTTCACGTTGAAGGGCAATAAATTTGTACTAGATATGACCCAGTTGAAAGTATATTTCAATGGAATGACCCAATGGAGCTATATGGCTCAAAATAATGAAGTGTCAATCTCTACACCTACAGCCAAAGAGCTGTCCGAAACCAACCCGATGGCAATACTCGTAAATTATAGCTCAAAATCAAATATTAGTTTTAGTACGGAAACAAAATCGAATAATAATCATTGTATTGAAATGATACCTAGTACGAAGGATAAAGACATCTTGAAAATATTGGTTACCATCAATAAATCCAACAATGAACTTTATTCCATCAAGATTATTTATAAGAATGGCAACTTGAATAATCTTGTGTTATCAAATTACAAAAAAGATATTCAGGTGAATGATGATACCTTTGAATTCAAAAAAACAAAGTTCAAAGGAGTTGTCATTAATGACTTGAGATAAATTCTAATTATAACCTATTTCTCAAATTTTAATATAATGATAGAAAAAGTAAGATGCCTTATCATAGGCTCAGGTCCAGCTGGATACACAGCTGCAATTTACGCTTCCAGAGCGAATCTTTCACCCGTTCTTTACGAAGGAATGCAACCTGGAGGACAATTAACAACAACCACTGAAGTCGAAAATTTCCCAGGTTATCCAGAGGGAACTACTGGTACCGAATTGATGGAAGATATGCGCAAGCAAGCAGAGCGCTTTGGGGCTGATATTCGTTTTGGAACTGCTACAGCTACAGACTTAAGTTCAGCACCTTACAAGGTAACTATTGATGGTGA
>CAIUKZ010000469.1 GCA_903899865.1 uncultured Bacteroidales bacterium
AAATTTGGAAGTTAATAGAAAATTATATTTTCCCAAATTTAAAAAATGTTTTAACTGTAAATGAATCAATTGCTGGTTTATATACTCAACAGTTCGGGGTGGATGTAAAAGTAAGTCGTAACATACCACCAACTTTTCATCCTGAAAAGGTACTTAATCGTCAAGAACTTGAACTACCTGTTGATAAAAAAATCGTTATTCTACAAGGAACAGGTATAAATATCCAACGAGGAGCAGAAGAGACATTGGAAGCAATGCAATACTTAGAAGGTGCTGTCCTTCTGATAGTTGGAAGTGGTGACGTTATTCCCACACTAAAAATTAGTTGTGAGAATCTTAATTTGGGTAACAAAGTAATTTTCAAACCCAAAATGTCATTTCAAGACTTGAGGCAGTATACATTGAACAGCGATTTAGGATTAGCGATAGATAAAAACACTAATATCAATTACCAATATTCACTTCCAAACAAGCTATTTGATTATATCCATGCTGAAATTCCTATTTTATCATCCGGCTTGGTAGAATTGAAACAAATCATTGACAAGTACGATATCGGTTATTATATCCAAAATCACGATCCAAAACACATCGCAACTGTTATTGAGCAAATATTCAATGATATGGATAGATTTTCCGTGGTTAAGTATAATACAAAAAAAGCAAAAGCCGAACTCAACTGGGAAAACGAAGAAAAGGTATTGATAAACGTAATAAGAAAATCTGAACAGAAATGATTTCGATATTAATTCCCACATACAACTATGACGTTACCAGTCTTGTAACAGATCTTCATTTTCAAGCATCTAAGGAAGTGGAAGAGTTTGAAATCATTGTGATGGAAGATGGGAAAACTTCGCTTACACATGCTAACGGATCTATTGGGAAACTATCTCACTGTCAGCACATGATATTGGAACAAAACATAGGCAGATCGGCCATTAGAAACAAACTAGCCAGCACAGCCAAATACGACCATCTGCTGTTTATGGATTGTGATGCGCAAGTGTGTAAACCCAATTATATTAACACCTACCTCAAGTTCTGCAAAGAAGAATGCGTTGTGATCGGTGGGACAGCCTACGACCCAAACGAAACTAACCCCGATTATAGCCTACGATTAAAATACGGCCGAAAAAGAGAATCTATCAGCGCCATTGAAAGAGGAAGTAACAGGCATATTCAAAATTTTGCCACATTCAACTTTCTAATATCTAAGTCATTATTTGCTCAAGTACAATTCGACGAAACCATCAAAGGGTATGGTCATGAAGACACACTGTTCGGTCATCAATTGCATGAACTAGGAATTCGATTCATTCATATTGACAATCCGCTCATACACAAAGGGCTGGATACTAATTCCATTTATCTCAAAAAAACAGAAGAAGCTACTATTAATTTGCTCAAACTGTATCAAACAGGAAGGTATCCATTTTTACAAAATGAATCTAAGCTGCTACAAGCTTACATCAAATTGAATAATATGGGACTAACCAACTGGATACACATGTTGCATTCACTCTTACAAAAATGGATAGCAACTCAACTGTGTTCGCCACATCCATCACTCCAGCTTTATGACCTCTACAAACTGATGATGCTGTGTAAAATGTCAGCTATAAAGTGACAACATGTCAGAACCACCCATTACAACAATCCACATCAAGCTCAAACTCCGACATTATTGTCACATTTCGAATTTGGCACACTATTCGTAAAACAAATACCGATTTCAAATTATAAACGCGTTTATATCAATCAACATTAATCAACATTAAATTATAATTTAAAAATTTAAGAAAATGAATATCAAACCGTTAGCAGACCGCGTGCTGGTAAAACCAGCGCCAGCAGAAGAAAAAACAATTAGTGGAATCATTATTCCTGATTCAGCGAAAGAAAAACCGTTAAAAGGAGATGTAGTTGCCGTAGGTAAAGGCACCAAAGATGAAGAAATGGTAGTAGCAGTCGGCAATAAAGTTCTTTACGGAAAATATGCTGGAACAGAACTTGAATGGGAAGGTGAAAAATACCTGATCATGAAACAAGCTGATATCTTGGCAATTATTTAAAAAATTGGTTGTCCCCTAACTTCCTAAAGTGGAACTAAGAGAGCAACAATCATAAAACAGAGATAATAAATAATCAATTTATAATTTAAAACACGCAAACCCCGGCGTATTTCCCCATTAGGGGGTTAGGGGGCAAAAATTATGTCTAAAGAAATAGTATTCAATCTTGATGCTCGCGACCAATTAAAAAAAGGTGTTGACGAGTTAGCTAATGCCGTAAAGGTGACACTAGGACCAAAAGGTCGTAACGTGATTATTGAGAAAAAATTTGGAGCTCCACACATCACCAAAGATGGTGTGACTGTAGCCAAAGAAATAGAACTAGAAGATGCTGCTCAAAACATCGGCGCTCAATTGGTAAAAGAAGTTGCCTCAAAAACTGGTGATGATGCAGGTGATGGAACTACTACAGCTACTGTACTTGCACAATCTATCATTGGTGTGGGAATGAAAAACGTAGCTGCAGGAGCTAATCCAATGGATTTGAAACGCGGAATAGACAAAGCTGTTACTCAAGTGGTAAAAGAAATTGCGGCACAAGCCAAAACAGTGGGCGATGACTATGACAAAATTGAACAAGTAGCTTCAATTTCGGCAAACAATGATGCTGTTATCGGTAAACTGATAGCTGATGCGATGCGCAAAGTATCCAAAGACGGTGTAATCACCATCGAGGAAGCTAAAGGAACTGACACTACAATTGAAGTGGTAGAAGGAATGCAGTTTGACCGTGGATATATTTCCGCATATTTTGTTACCAATACAGAAAAAATGGAAGTGGAAATGGAAAAACCATACATCCTTATCCACGACAAAAAAATATCTAACCTAAAGGAATTGCTTCCAATATTGGAACCAGCTGTTCAATCAGGTCGTCCATTGCTTATCATTGCAGAAGATGTGGATAGTGATGCGTTGACTACATTGGTGGTTAACCGCCTACGTGCACAATTGAAAATCTGTGCTGTGAAAGCTCCAGGATTTGGCGATCGTCGCAAAGAAATGTTGGAAGACATTGCTATTCTTACAGGCGGTGTGGTTATTTCTGAGGAAAAAGGCATCAAACTAGAAAGCGCTACGCTGGAAATGCTTGGTACTGCCGACAAAGTTACTGTGAACAAAGACAACACTGTAATTGTAAATGGTGCAGGAGCAAAAGACGGCATCGCTTCGCGTGTAGGTCAAATCAAATCGCAAATCGCAAGCACTACATCAGACTATGACCGTGAAAAGCTTCAAGAGCGCCTGGCTAAACTAGCTGGTGGAGTGGCAGTACTTTATGTAGGAGCTGCATCAGAAGTAGAGATGAAAGAGAAGAAAGACCGTGTGGATGATGCACTTTGTGCTACACGTGCTGCTATCGAAGAAGGAATCGTACCTGGAGGTGGCGTGGCATACATTCGTGCCATTGATTCACTTGAAAAATTGAAGGGTGAAAATGATGATGAAACTACTGGTATCGAAATCATCAAACGTGCTATCGAAGAACCATTGCGCCAAATCGTAGCTAACGCAGGCAAAGAAGGTGCTGTGGTAGTTCAAAAAGTTCGTGAAGGCAAAGATGACTTCGGTTATAATGCTCGTACAGACAAGTATGAGAATTTCTTAGCAGCAGGAGTTGTTGATCCAGCTAAAGTGACACGTGTGGCACTTGAAAACGCAGCTTCTATTGCAGGCATGTTCTTAACCAGTGAATGTGTAATAACTGAAAAGAAAGAAGATAATCCAGCTCCACAAATGCCGATGGGCGGTGGAATGGGTGGAATGATGTAATACACCTATCTTCGACGACAAAAAAATGTCCGAGTTACGCTACGTAACCCGGACATTTTTGCATTCAGGGGTTGATTACCATGCCACAATTTCATCCATGAAAATTATGGGAGTACCGTCATTTCCTTCAATTTTGGTTGTATTACATGGATAAGGCGATTTCAACACCAACTTCAAATAACGAACTGTCATAACAGGAAAACTAATTTGTGGACGAACAATTTCCCAGTTAGGTGAATTGAGATTGGCTAATGCCTTGTCAGCGAGCAACCAGTATTTCGATCCATCCAACGATCCATACAGTAGAATGCGGGGTGAAACAATAGCACAAAGAGATGGAGCATTCAATAGACCAACTGAAAATTTTCGGATCGGTTGAGCTTTCTGCAAATCAATTAATACTTCGCCATCAGCACCTTTGCTCACTCCTACCCACTGCGAAGCAAGTTTAGTTGTACCTCTCACTCCATCTGTGAGTGCATTATTGTTTGCTACATCATTAGCTTGATTCTTGAGAGTTTTGGTATAATTTAAACC
>CAIUKZ010000470.1 GCA_903899865.1 uncultured Bacteroidales bacterium
GCATAAGCGGTCAATGTAAGATTGTAATTTAATTTCGGATTGCCTTTGTTGATAATTTTCCATTTATTTTCAGCTTAGATCACCTAGATTGTAACTTGCTAAAAAAAAATCTAGCACACTTTTTGATGTTAATTGAATACTATAAATCATAGTGGCGAGTCCGAAATGGCCATACATGTAGGAAAATATTATTTAGAGTATGAACACAAAATTCAAAGGTGCTGGAGGATACCCAAGTACTACGGGTAGACCTTCTGGAGGTGGAAGAACCAACAATCCACCTAAAAAATGATTAAAATGCGAATAGAGATAACTTCTATTCGCATTTATTTTTAATTTTGCAATTATCCAAAACCTACACCGCACCATGAAAACCATTTCAATTCTCATACTCATTACTTTACTGTCATTAACAGTCACTGGCCAATCTATTGTCAACAATGGCATATACACGGTCAATTTCAGCAATCAGTACCACGAACCATTGTGGGTAAGCTACAAGTTATATCATGGCGGAGGAGAATGTGACCGTAAGACCTTTCACTTTATCAACGACAACGACCAGTTACAGACCGCCACCAATAAAGATTATTCAAAGTCGGGTTATGATAAAGGACACCTAGCCAATGCCGAAGATTTTGCCTTTGACTGCACCAAAGACGAACTCACCTTCAGGTACTACAACTGCCTGCCACAAACCCCCAATCTCAACCGTGGCGTGTGGAAAACCTACGAAACCCAAATCCGAGAATGGTCCCAAACCGATTCATTACTCATCATTTGCGGAGGAGTGTTTGGCAACAAGAAAATCAAGAACATCACCGTACCCGACTATTGTTGGAAAGTAGTCCAATCACTTACTACCAAGAAAATACTTTTTTGCGGGTGGTTCACCAACACCGATTCCGCAACAGAAGAAGACATCAACTACACCGAACTCCTCAAACGAACTGGCTACCAACTAAATCTAAAACAATAAACCCTCCACTTTTTCAATCAATATCACAATATCTACAAGTATCTGTCAATTATTCATTATCAATTATCAATTATCAAGTGGTTATTCCATTTTCAAAAATTTACTATATTTGTGGGATGCGTAGATAACGATCGTTGTGTGAATCCACATCACTATTCAGAATATATGGAGATGATAAATCCATTTGCAACTATCACAGTTTACACCACAACGCTCAAACATAAAGAAACATTCGTATATAGGAGTGTTACAAGCATCAAGTTAATAAATACAACGTACTGTTAATTGAAAAAAGTGTTTTAAAATGCTATTTGAAAGATACCAATATCGTAACACAGACCTTATAAAAAGAGGTTATTCACAAAATTGTAAAGCTGTTGATTCAACTGATAAGCAATATTGGGTTAAGTGGATCTTTGGAATTGAAAAGAACGATACCAAAGCAAAAATTTTAGCTGACAAACTTCGTCATTTACAAAAAGCAAGACATTCTGCACTGCCCGACATTATTGAATACGGCTTTGACGAAGAACAAAAAGCTTTTGCAATCGTCTATGAATTATTAGAGCAAGTTGACACTTTAGAAACTAAAGTTCATGAACTTAAAACACAAGGTGCAATAACCGGACTATATGACCTTGCTGACTGTTTGAAAGAACTTCATTTGAAGTTCAAAATCAATCATGGTGATATTCATCCTGCAAACATTTTGATTGACAAAACCGGTCAATTTTATCTTGTGGATTTTGGACTTGCCGACATTACAAAAACTTTAAGTCAAACAAAAGAACTTGAAATTTTTGCAAGAGGCTTCGCTGCTCCAGAAAAACTAAGCAGACTTATTATAGGTTTCCCTTATCAAGCAGACATTTTCTCGATAGGAAAGGTTATTGAATGGTTTTTTGACGAGCGACAAGAACAGCTTGATGAAGAACAAATATTACACCTTCAAAAAATGCTCGCTGAAGATCCTATTGACCGTCCGAATTGGCAACAAGTCATTGATATACTCAAAAATTTTGCAGTAGCTTCTGAAACACAAACAGTGCAAGTTGCTTTTCGTGCAGGTAATGCAACTGAAATTTTGTACTTGCTGAATACTTTAAGTCCCGTTTTTGACATTTCACCCAAAGATGGGTCAAATTATTTGCTTGATATTGTGATTGGAAATTGGTTATGCGAAGGTGGGATTTGGGTAAAATCTGAGAATAAACTTTTATTCAACACTATTAAACCGCTGGATTCACTTGAAACTAAAATTGTAGAACGGAAAATAAAAGAAGGCAAAAAAATGCCTTTCAAATTTGAATATAGTACTGAATACAGACAAAACAAAGCAGACCTTACACCCTATTTCCAGAAATGGTTTGAACTCAAACAAAAACAGGCCTTACTTAGTGAGAACCGAAAAGCGGTACGAGAAGAATTAGGTTTTTATCGTGAGTTACTTGAAAAAGAAAAAGAAGTTATTGCCAAAAATTCTTTACGCGTTCAATATTCTAATTACGAAGTAAAGGGAGATGAAATTATTTTCAACTTAAAGCAAAATGATAAATATAGCAGCATTGGTTTTATTTTAAAGCACATTGAAGAAGGAAACGATGTTAATTCGGAAGGTTTTGAATATATTGTTTCAGCCAATGCCGACAGAAAACAGAACAAGGAAGTTGTTGAATTTGCAGGCAAACCCTTCGAGTTTCACACGAAAGACTGGTTGTTGAAAATCAAAGATTGTGAGCGTTTAAAAAAAGATAGTATTCCTCAATCAGGTTTTTTGTTTGAGAATACAAATAAAAAAGAAGAGGAAAAAAACAGGCAACTTGATGCTATTCGGAAAGTAGATAAGAATGAAGTTCAAAATTCTGATTTAATTTATTTTCTTTTTAAACCAGATGGGTTACCTCCCGTTGTTGATAATCGTTTAGAAGAGTTAGCTGTTTTTCAAAAAGACAAAACTGGCTATGCACTAATATACTCAGACAATCAAAGGCGGGCTATCGAAAATGCATTGAACTGCACCCCATTATCAGTAATTCAAGGACCTCCTGGAACAGGTAAAACAACAGTAATAACAGAAATAGTTTTTCAGATTTTGGCAAAGAAACCTGAAGCCAAAATTCTTATCACTTCACAAACCAATAATGCGGTTGACCAAGTATTAGAAAATCTTTTGAAAAACGAAATCTCGATTTTACGTTTGAACGGTATAACAATGCCACGAATACAAAGTATTCGTAAACACACCTTGGATAGGAAACTGGAAGGTTGGAAACAACAAGTTCGTGAAACAGCAGAGCGAAATTTCAAAATACATGAAGAAAAATTTATTGAAAGTTTACAAGAGAAAAATCCTTTTGCTGTAACAATAAGCGAACTAATTTTGAAGCAAAATGATTGGGGAAAGGCAAAACAAGTTATTGAGAACATAGTCAGCCAGGTTCAAAGTCTACACCAATTACATAATCTACCGGATGATAAAGTAAATGCAATTAAATTAATTGATCAGGAATTGCAAATGAAATTATCTGAATTTTTCAAGTTGCGCGATTTACACAGAGACTGGATTGTCACAATTAATTCGTTGGATGAGAAAAGTGCAATCAATCAAAAACTAATTGACAGTATACGTGTAATTGGAGCAACATGTAACCATATTGCTGCAAAAAAATACGCTAAATACAATTTTGAGTTTGACTATGTGATAATGGATGAATCGGGCAAAGCCACAACTGCAGAAGCTCTAGTTCCGATTATAACAGGAAAAAATTTGATTTATGTAGGTGACCACAGGCAATTACGTCCCATGCTTACAACTACGAGAGAAGTAGAAAGTTGGTTGCGTGAAAAATTCAAGAAAGAATCAGACGAATTTGAAAACTGGGAAGATTATTTCAACCGTCCAAGTTTGTTTGAACAGGTAATTCTAAATGTTGGATATGATTACAAAGCACAATTAACAGAATGCAGACGTTCATCAGCAGAACAGGTAAAACTTACTTCAAAATGTTTTTACGAGTCAGAAGGAGACGATGCAATTGAGCCTGTATCACGCGATATTTCAGCTGAACATAATTTGCCTATTGCTATTGATAGTTCATTATTTTTTATTGACATCGGTAGTCATTACAAAAATGAAAAAGACAACAATTCTTCATCATTAAATAAAGAAAGCGCCCGAGTTATTCCTGAAATTCTGGAGTTACTAAACAAGTACGAGAGAGTAAAAGATTATTCGTTTGGAGTAATTACAGGCTATTCAGCACAATGTAGGGAACTCAAAAACAGTATAGATAAAATCCGATTTCAGGGTAAAATTAATTCTGTCTGTAAGTGGAATAAGCCTGATGAAAAACTAACAATTTCAGTGGTTGATCGTTTTCAGGGACTTGAAAGAGATATTGTAATTGTTGACTTAGTAAAAAGTGGACCAGGTTTAGATTTAGGTTTTTTGGAAGTGCCGAACCGAATAAATGTGGCACTTTCACGTCAAAAGAAATTACTCATCATTGTTGGAGATTATCATAGTATTATCAATGCAAAAACCAGAAGATTAAACGGAGAAAAGGCTGCATTACAAGAATATCTGGAATTATTAAAAAATAACTGGATTGTAAAAGCTGAAAACATTGCAAAATTATTTCCATCCA
>CAIUKZ010000471.1 GCA_903899865.1 uncultured Bacteroidales bacterium
CTGGCATGTCCAAATTTTTTTTGTTTTGGGCAAAGGTGTTTGATGTTTTTTTAGACAAAAAGACTTTAGACGAATGTCAAAGGACTTTATGCAAAAATAAGCCAATTATTTGATAGCCTAATGATATGGCTGGTTTGTTTTAGTTCAATTAACAATTGGCACAAGGTAAACTCACCACAAAGCAAGTTCCAACACCTTGTTGTGTGGTGAAGCTGATGGTGCCACCTGCTACTTCTATGATGTTTTTGGAAATGGCAAGTCCAAGTCCCATGCCAGTACTTTTGGTAGTGAAGTTGGGTACGAAAAGTTTATCAGCAATATCATCATCTATGCCTGTGCCATTGTCTTGAAAGGAAATCTCAACGGTTTGAGCCTTTTTTGCCATGCTCACTTGGATATTTCCTTCTTTGTTTTCAGGAATGGCCTGAATGGCATTTTTCAGTAAATTGTTGAATACCTGTATTAGTTGCTCTGGGTCGGCATATACCATTATTTCGCCATCGGGGAGAAGGCAGCTGATTGTTACCCTTTCGTTGTTGTGCCTAAAGAGTTCAATGACAGAGTTGAGTTTGGTAGTCAGATTTACTTTCTCAAACTTGGCTTCTGGCATTTTAGCAAAATTGGAAAAAGTCCCAGCTATCTTGGATAGGTTATCTATTTGTTCTATCAAAGTTTTGGTGGATTTGACGAAATAATCCTCAAAACGTTCGTCACCCATCTGTTTGGTACGCTGTAGCTGTTGGATGGTCAGTTTCATGGGGGTGAGTGGGTTGTTTATCTCATGCGCCACTTGCCTAGCCATCATTTTCCACGCCGATTCACGTTCGGATTGCGCCAGTAGTCTTGCGCTTTGCTCTAGTTCGTCCACAGTGCGGTTATACTGGTTTACCAATTGTCCTATTTCATCATTTTGGGTATAATCAATCTTTTCGTTTCTTTTACCAATTCTCATCTGGCTCAATTTATTTTCAAGCATAATCAATGGAGCGGAGAGTTGTCTGCCTACCAAAAGTGTAATAAACACCACTAATATGATGATTACAACATAGATTTGAACTATTACTGAAAGAAATTCTTCAATTTCTGCTTTTAGTTGGTTTTCGCTATAAAACTGTGGTATGCATACGTATCCCATCTGAAGGAAATCGCCATTGATTAGGTCGGTGTAACCGGTTAGGTAATTTAATTTTCCGATGTGCTCTTTCAGGTTTAAGTTTTCACTTTGATGGAAATATGCTTTTGGTGAGATGCGGTTGCTCAGCAGTTTTTTGTCAAAAATCAAAGGTTGGGAACTAGCCACCAAAAATCCATAATTGTCATATATGATAATGTCAGTTTCGAAATTGTAGGCTAGCTCTTGAATGTAAAAAGTCAACGCATCACGGTCAATGTCATAAATGTCTTGTTTCCAATAATAATGCTCTTGTAGGGCTTTTTGGATATAGCTTTTTTTTGTGTTAAGATTGGCAATTTGATGATTTTTGTAGTTGTTTTCAATGTAGTTGACCGATACGAAAAATATACATATAAAGCTGATAATGAGTAATATGATGAACGAAATTTGGAATTTGGCTGTCAATCCAAATTTGGAATTTTCGTTTGATTGAAACAACAAATACATCCAGAATACCAACCAAGCAAAACTGATGAAAGCCAATAGTGTGTATGCAAGATAGATCCAAAATGAACTCTGGTTTTTATCCAACGGTTTTGCAATGATTAAAAAGCTGTTGGAATTTGATTTTAGAATGAAGTTTACATTTGAAGAATCACTAAATTTAAAATAACTTTCCTTTTTGTTTGGAATCCACTGTGTGTTAGGCGAAAAGCTATATCCTTCAGAGGCATATACCAGCTTTCCATCTTCATATTTGGCAATTCCGATGTGGAGTTGCTTTTCAATGTCCGTACTTGTAGGAATGAGTAGGTCGGGAAAACTATAACTTTTGTATTGGGTGCGTGGATACATTTCTAAGTAAATGCAAATATTTTCATGGTCAATATTGGTCGTTGAAAATTCTCCGACGTACGCAAGGTTTCGAGCATTGGCATCGATGCTATAGAAATTTGTACCTTCTATTTTTTTACCCATTTCTAGTAGGTAATTGTTGTAGTTTTGCTTTAATCTACCTGTTTGTTTTGTGTTCAAAATCTTTATTTCATATCGATTAAGAAATCCCAATAAGTATTTTCGAGTGATGTGGTCGCTTGCATTGACTATAGTAGCACTGTCAGCTGCTAGTGTTTTAAACTTCTGATCGTTGTTAAGTTTGCTGTTTAGTTCCACGAGTAGTGCCTCAGTCATCCTGTCATTCCCCAACGTGCCATTGATAGAAGTGTTTTCTGCCAACACTTTAAATTTTTCCAGCTCTACTTCGGTTGAAAAAATGTAGGCGTAGTTTTCAAAAAACAAGGAAAAAACCAACATGCAACAGAATATCTTGAAGTACCAACTTTTGAGCCGTATGATGAAAAATACCAGTATGTATAATGTGCAAATAATCATGAAACATACTGCCACTCTTTCTCTATTAACA
>CAIUKZ010000472.1 GCA_903899865.1 uncultured Bacteroidales bacterium
ATATCCATTATAATTTTTTTCCCAATTCCCAAAAGTGATTGCTTCTTTGTAACCGTGTACTATTACATTATTTACTTTGACTGCTGGATATTTAAATAGTGCGGAGTCTATGTAAAATGCAATTGCAGTGTGTTTGCTTTTGCTGCTTCCACATCCTATGAACTCAATATTTTCTAATGTAATTCCACCAATATTGTGAGCAAAGAATCCACCAAGTGTGTCGCTGTTGATAGTGGCTTTACCTGTTCCGTAGGTTGTTATGACTATGGGATTGGCATCAGTACCCTTGTCTGTAGAATCTAAGGTGATAGAACCCACAAAACTTTGTCCTCCTTCAAAAGCAATAGTATCCCCTGCTTGAATAGTTCTAGTTTTTATAGCATTTGCCGATTTCCAAGCGCTACTAATACTCAATCCATTATTTGCAGTGTCATTTCCTAAAGGATTTATGTAATACCTTTTTGCAGAAACAGATGTAGATGCAATCAATAGTAAAGTGAAGGTGAAGGTAGTGATTAATTTCATTGGATTTGTTAAGGTGTGTTTCTAGGTTTTGTTTTGAAATTGGGGAATTATAAAGACTGTTGAGTTTGATTCTTTTTTTTAACCCATTTGATAATCGCAATTGTAGTGTGACATAATCTTTAGAACTGACAATCAGATGCGACTACATGCCAAAGACCTTCGAAAAAGCCTAACATTGATATTTTATTTTTCCTTTTTCGTCAATTTCAACATCAGCACATCATGCTTCCCTATTTCCTTTTCGAGTGGAGTTTCAGTTGTTCCAATGTCTTTGTGGGCATACAAATCTCTCAGGGTATAAACCTCATGGCTACAGTCGAGTTTC
The DNA here is from genome assembly GCA_903899865.1 of uncultured Bacteroidales bacterium. GTDB lineage: Bacteria > Bacteroidota > Bacteroidia > Bacteroidales > Paludibacteraceae > Paludibacter. The sequence continues at coordinate 851 of CAIUKZ010000472.1, forward strand.
TTATTGAAGATTTCGTCTTCAATGATATGTTTCGCCCAGTTGTATTGAAGTTTGATTTTAAATCCATTTTTGTTTACAAAACAGATAGCCCATGCATTGTTTTTTAGTGGGCGAGCCCATATATCAATATTCCACAGTGTTTTGTATTTGAAACATTCTATTGCAAGTGAGTCTTTGTTGATGTCTATTAATTCTTTGTTAGTTAGGATGTTGATTGTTTCCCATTGCATTTTACTAAGGTCATTTCCCAATATGAGTGGTGATGAGAGCATGCACCAGATTGCAAAGTGACTTCTGTTTTGAGCATCAGACATTCCATTGCCTACTTCAAGCATGTCGTAGTCATTCCAGTGCCCTGGACCTGAGTATTTTCGCAGATTATCATGCTTTCTAATGTTTAATAACGGAAGAATGCCATGAGTAGAAAGTTTACGAAACGTGTAAGAACAATTCCAACAGTTAGCAATGTCGCCAGTAACTCTCCACAGGTGCCCTACTTCTTTGCCCCATACCCACGGTTTGTTCAGTCCCCATTCACAAATACTGAATACCATTGGTCTTCCAGCTTCCTTTATGGCATCTCGCATCGTTGAATAAGCCGTTTGTGCATGTTTTTTGTCGGTGTTGCACCAGTCATATTTTAGGTAATCAACGTCCCATGAAGCATACAGTTTTGCATCGCGGTATTCATTGCCAGCACTTCCAGGGTAGCCACCACATGTTTTGTTGCCAGCACAGTTATATATTCCAAATTTCAACCCTTTGGAGTGAATGTAGTCAGCTAAGGCTTTCATGCCACTTGGAAACTTGCGAGGGTCTGGAACCAGATTGCCATTTTCATCTCTTTCTTTGGTCATCCAGCCATCATCCAGTACAATGTACTCATAACCAGCGTCTTTTAAACCGTTTTTCTCAAATGCATCCACCACTTCGCGTATGACTTTCTCATCAAAATTGAACGCAAATTTATTCCACGAGTTCCAACCCATGGGTGGTGTATTTGCCAAACCTTCATATTTTTGAGCAGATATACTGATTGTAATCACCGCAAAAATGACATATAAAGAAATTTTTTTCATCGTTTTTCCTTTTTTTTGTAAATCTTCAACTCAATCTCTAATTTTATGACATGACTTTTTTCAGACAATACGGAGTAGATTAGTTGGTTATTGTTTCACTCCATTTGCGTATTTCATACTTTGACTTATACAAATGTACAATTTTTTTGCATTAATTCACATTCCTCTCTGTCTTTGGTTTGTCTAGATCTCAAACTAACAAAGAATTGTGAGTTTCAATCTCGAATCAAACTATTCAATGACGACTTTGTATTCTGGAATAATCTTCACTTCTTTAACCACCGCTTTTTCAATCCATTCATTGCTTGGTGTACGGTCAAACATGATTTTATACTCAGGCACCAATGGTTTAATGGATAGAGTAAGCTCTTTGCCGCCCACAGGCAAGTCGAGACGATGCAATCCTATAGGCCAAGTGTCAAAGTTATTAAAATTGTCTTCCAATAGTCTATGTCCTGCATATAGCTGGGCTGTGTTGCCCACATAGTTGATGTGCATAAAGGCTGCATTGAGTCCCTCTAGGTAGTTTTCGGGCACTTTGATGGTCCATTCTTTAAATCCATTGTATTCAAGCTTGTCGAAACATGCTGGTTTATTCACAATTTTCATTTTTTCTAATTCTCCAAACTTCGCATAATGTGAAGGAGTGAATTGGCTTGGACGCATGTAGTCGTCTCTTCCCATCCAACTAGAATTGGTTGTCATTTCGAATTTGTCTGCATTTTGATGTTCCACTATTAACTTTGCAGCAAATGCTTTCTTTCCTTTTGTTAATGGAAATTCTACGATTAATTTATTTTCGCCAGCATGTAAATATCCTGATAAATCTAAGGCGTTTATTTTGCCTGCAAGTATTGGTTGATTAACCCAGTTGCCATTTATTTGAATCCGTCCAGCTATTTCGGGTGCTAGATATAAGATGCAAGATTTTATTTTTGCTGGATTGTTCAAGCTGAATTCCTTAATAAAATACCTTTTTGTCAATACATCTGCTGTTTTCAATGTGTCGATATCATTGGTGCTCAGCCAGTCAGCATTTTGAAGGATGTTTTTAGGTGTTAGCTCAGCCGTTATTAATTTTTGAGGCACTTCTACCGTGTACTTTCTAAATTGGTCATTGCCAGTAGCTTCTTCTACCAACCCATTTATTTTCCTGGTTTCTTTTCCAAATTTCAAAAATGAAATTTTGTTGTTTTTCGAATAAATCTCAAGCTTTCCCTGATTCATCGTCAATGCTGCATCAGAAAGATAGAGTTCTTTCTTTCCCCCTTCATTGAACAACCATACATTTTTACTTTCTTCTTTGTTTAGAACAATGAATTGATAGTGCTGACCCGATTTTCCATTGATATCTATCAGATTGTTAAAGCCTGGTGTAACTTCAGAAATAATGTATTTCCCTTTCTCCTTTTTTACAGTACCACTGGAGCTGTTGATACCACTAATGGCACTAGCATCTAGGCAAAATTCGGGGTTAATGCCGTTGCTTTGTGTAAAAAAGAAGGTGTTCCCAATTTGACAAAGAGGTTGTGCGGTCGCATATTTCAATTGTAACTTATCCAATGTCAAGTTAATAGGCCATATACAAATGGTCGAATCGATCAATTTTACTCCTTTTGAAGGAAATGTGATGGTTTCAGATTTCATTTTAATGGAGAAGCGATCTGTTTCTTTATCGTCTTTTGGCCCTTTTCGTTCGTAGTTAATGATGAATACGAAGCCTGAATTGTCTTTCACTCGCGCTCCATATTCTAAATCGTCTTTGTCTTGATTTCCCACGTAGGTATCCATTGGTGCTAGTAATCCACCATATTCATTTATAAAATAATGTAGTTTTTTGATTTGACGATATGCCGATGTGGTTTCTCCACTTTCGCGGATTGGTGCTTGGAAATCATAACTTTTGCTTGGCACAGTGGTGTAGTAGGCTGTGTTATCCTCTTCTTCTTCTAAGGTGGTATTTATACCTTGTGGATTAGTGGCGCCTGCAAACATGTAATATCCTACCAAATTGCTTCCTGAGCCGAGCTTGCTCATGATGAGACCATAACCGTCTAATTCATCGATCACATGTCTGCGGTGATAGGTGTTCTGAATCCCAATGCCCACTTCACAGGTAAAATAGGGATACAGCAGAAAGTTTACATGGTATTTATTGGATGGTTTTTCTCCTTTTTTAGGCTGTTGACTTACTCTCCAGTCGGAAATGGAAAAGTCTGCTTCGTTTTCAGATACTTTGAGGTC
>CAIUKZ010000473.1 GCA_903899865.1 uncultured Bacteroidales bacterium
TGCCATATTATTTATTTTCTGTATACATATATTTTCTACCACCATCGTTGTAGTCCATTAAGTTATTGATAACAGTATCAATCTTATCATTACAATCATCAACATCTTTCTTTATAACTTGAAGAGCCGCAATAGAATCATCTATTTGATCATTACCTTTCTTAGAATCACTTCTGAAGTTATTAAGTTCATTTAGAAGAGATTCAATATATTTAGATTTATCTAACATAATAGCAGCAAAGTCTTTTAATTCTTCATTAATTTCACTAACTCTTTCAGATGATATATCTACTTGTTCGTCTTCATTGAATCTTTTAATTTTCATAATAATGGTTTGATAATTTTAATATATATATTAATATTATGAAACGTAAGAATAAACTTATTTTAGAATTTACTGAATTTAACATGCAAAGAATGAATCCAGATTCTGCGGCTGGAGCAATTGGTGGAGTTGATGATCCATCTTTATCAACTAATGCTTTTGATAAACACGCAGATGCTATTAGACAAGCAATGTCAAGAGTTAATGACATTCTTTATAATTTAGCCGGTACTAGTGCTTATAAAAATTTAAGAAGTAAATTAGGTTTAGAAAGTCAAGATATTCAAAAGATGAAAATTCTTAGAATTGTTAAATCAAATAATATCTTTTATGATGTTTATATCACTTTTGTAATTGATGACTATGAATATTGGGGAGTTATTGAAAATGTTATGAGTGCTAATCCAGAATTCACATCAGAAGTATTCAAAGATTTTGATTTATATCAAAGTAAAGAATGGATTATTAAAATCAAAGGACTTATTATTAAAACAATTAAATCTTGGTTAAAACCCGAACCAGGTATGTATAAACTGCTAAACGATGAGTTATATTGTTATTCAACCGAGACTGGTAAACAGTTAAGAATGGAAAAAGGAATTGAAATAGAATTAATTAGAGCTCATGATAATAAAATGGTTGTTAAATACGAAACTGACTATTACAATCTAGTTGGTGATAACTACATTTATTTCAATTGGTGGTTTGAAAAAATAGAAGAGTAATCTTAAAGACCAAATTTCAAAGACTTAGCATAAATTGTAGGTCCAGACCCGGCATTCCACGCTAAGCTATTACCCTTATAAAGACTTATAGTAGATGATGAACCGGCAGGTAAAATATAGTTATATCCTATACCTGTAGGTCTAACATCACTATCATTTCCATGAAAAATAGTATATATTTGTTGATTAACTCCTCCATTAATGATGTAAATTTCTATTTCAAAGAAACCAGAAGTAGAATAATAATTATTTTCATTACTACTGCTATAAACATATATAACTCTATCATAAGTAACAGAAGAAATAGTTATTTGTGTTGCTCGAGTTAAATTACCAGTACCAACTACAAAAGAAGCAATATTTCCAGGATTACTAAAAGAAGTATTCACATGTCTGATACCATCAGTATTAAAAGATGCCTTTTCAGAACCAGCAACCGTTATACCAAGTCCACTAGTACTATATTTATAAATACCAGTATTTGTAGTACCTATAATACCAATACCTGGAGTAGCAACAGCACCAGAATTTATCAATAATTGACCAGTAGATGGTTTAAATCTTAAAGTTGTATTCGCCTTAACTGTATTATTAACAGGACTAGTATTGATTGTATCAATAAATGTCAAATATCTTTCGGTAGATGAAGCATCCGTGCCGGTAATAGAAACCTGTGTAGCATTAACAGCAACAGAAGCAGTACCTACAGATAGTTGACTTTGATTTGTCCAAGAAGGAGTAGTAACACCAGCAACAATAATTTGACCAGTGGAACCAACACCTTGTAGTCTACTAAGAGGCAAAGTACCGGTTGTGATATTTGTCGCACTTATGTTAGTAATAGAAGTACCAGGTCCATAGAAACCACCCTGAGCATAAACTGTTCCA
>CAIUKZ010000474.1 GCA_903899865.1 uncultured Bacteroidales bacterium
GTATAAATGTAACTGTTTAGTAAAATAATTTCTAGGATCCTTTAGTCCATATTGCTTCCTGAAATTTGAATCCCAAATATCAATAGACGCAAAATTCGAATCACCATATTGCTCTATCTTATTTAGAAGGTAATCATCAAACCAGAATTTATTCTGATTCGTATCGATTAAGTTGATTAAATCGACATCAACATCCATGTATCCTTTCACCATACCATCATCCATAATATAATTCTTATTTTTGGATTTTCTAGGCAAGTAAAATCTACTTAATCTCACAGCACTTTTTTTATCCAGCATAAAATCAACTAGAATCATAAATCGCAATTTAGATTTCTGACGATTATGATTAACACTCTGAAAATGCATGACTCTGAAATCAGTCACTTTATTAAGTTGCTTTTCTTCTACCGGATAAGGTATCCTCATGCTATGAATAGATCTCACATAGTTTTGATGTGGTTCTACCCCGTCATCATGAAACACCCACGGAAAATAATAATCTGGAATGATATATGTCTCTAAATCTTGATTAATCTGGGCCCATTGAAATAAAAAAACATCTCCTTGCTTAGAATTCAAAATTTTATTCCAATCATTCGTCTTTAAAAATTTTGATTCAAAAATTTCATCTGCATCCAAGGCAAATAATATTTTGTCACCTTCAATTTCTCTTGCTTTATTAATTAAAAGACTTTGTCTTTCTGATTCATTAAAATCTGGATTTTTATTATGAATCAACACCACTTTAGGAAACTGTGAATATATCTGTAAACTTCCATCAGTAGAGCCTTGATCAGCGATAATAATATAATCGGCCCATAAACTAGTAGCCGTAAGAAAAGCTGGAAGAATCCATGCTTCATTTTTTACGGGTGTCATACAAACTAACAAGGGTGAATTCATCTTATGATCGTATAAACCTAATCAAACACTAGCAAATAGTTTTTTACTAGTATGAATAATTTTATAATTAGGATTGGCTTGTAGAATTAGTTGTTCAATCACTTCGGGGTCATCTGCCAAATGATACGTGCAAATCGCTAATTTTGGAGCCATTGTTTTAAGAATTTCTTGAGCGCCTATCAGCATTTTCCTCTCAGCCCCTTCTATATCTGCTTTGATGAAATCTATTTTTGTAATGTTATTCTCTTTAGCCCATGCATCAAGGGTTGTACAATTAATTATCTCATGTTCCTCATCCTCATTTCTTTGAATGACGATACTTGATGCAGAATGACTGCCATGCGAAACACTTAAACCAGCAGTACCACAAAAATCACTCAGTCCATAAGGTACAATCGAAATTTGCTCCTGACTCAGATTTAAACCAATATTCTTTTCCAATAAACGAATTGCCTCTTTCTGAGGTTCGAAAGCATAAATTTTTCCAGTTGTATATTTTGAAGCATATATTGAAAAAACACCCATATTTGCTCCTGCATCAATTACGACATCATTATCCTTAAAAGAAAAACTTCCAAAAGTATAGGGACCATCACTAAGTATACCAAGTATTCTAGAAGCAACTTTTTGCTCTGAATTAAATCCATAATCCAATTGTTTCCCATCAATATCTCCAAAAAATATCTCTGCAAATTCAGATTTTAATACTATATCATCAACGAATCTAATATCCTTAATTTTAAAAATATCGTCGTTTTCCGTAAATGGAATAATCTCCCACGCCTCCTCACATATACTTGCAAAATTGACCTTCCTCGCGCCAAAAAAATACTTCAACGTCAATAACTTAAATACTCTTTTTGCAAAATTGCTTTCTGGATTGAGTTTCAGCAATTTCTCTACTTCTCTTAACCTAATGCGGAGCAACCCATTTCTAAACAGTCTTGTTTTAATATATTCTGGTATCATCAATACATCTTTAGTTTATCTCTATAATTATTCTGTCAACCACATAATAGTTCTCATTTTTTAATCGCCTCAACAATCAATGTTTCAAAAGTAACCATATCTAAGTTTCCAACATTCAAATGATGTGTTTCAAGATTTCTAAAATTTTCATCTTCTGAATGAGAATAAGCACAAACTTTTATTTGAGTAAACCCATTCATGTCAAGCATCTTTGATAAATATGCTTGATCATATAAAAATTGGTGTTTCCAGCCATGAAACAATTGATTTACAACCTCTATGGAGTCAAAATTAGCAGATTTATTGAGGAAGTTGGTGGAAATCCATTTGATATATTCAGAATTAATTTTGGAGGTTGGATTAATATTCAAATCCATGATACGTGTAAAATCGGGTGTTGCAAGTCTTATCTTTCCACCTGGCTTCAATACTCTATAGCATTCCTTTAGCATGAAAGCAGCCTGATCCAAAACGAGGTGTTCGATCATGTGTTCAGAATAAATATAATGCACAGATTCATCTTTAAACGGGAATTTCTTAGAAACATCCAGATAAATTGAACCCGAAGCTCTTGGTGCCAAATCAGAACATAACCATCCTTCTACTTTTGAAACATCACTTCCTAAGTGGATTTTGTTAATTTGTTGGGATTTAAAGTAATTTTTAATTAGGACGCTCCGTTCTATTCTTTTAACTAGTAATCCGATTTCTTTTATATCTTTCTTTAAGCCTCTTAGGGTATGAAACATAAATATTTAATTAATTATAAGTATGTAAATTTTCAAGCTGTGATTTGTGAAGTAATGGTTGAATTCCTATGTAGTAGTTGAAAATATCTTCAATAAAAAATCAAGTTTTGGAAATTCAATGTTGAAAAAATCCATTTCTTCATACATATAACGAAGTTAATCATTTATTTCCAATTACACTTGATATGTCGTTGATTAAAAAATGTAAGTTAAACATTTTGGATGAACCTAATCACTCTTAAAAAAATAATATGATTATTTATTTAAGAGTGATTCTAGATTTGTTGGTACATACGCAAATAGTTTATGACTGGTATATTCAATTAAATAGTTAGGATTTGCATTCAGAATTAGTTTTGTTAGCACCTCTTTGTCGTCTGGAAGATGGTAAGTGCAAATAGCTAGTTTCGGAGCCTGTTTAGCTAGAATTTTCTGAGCACCCATTAATAAAAGTCTCTCAGCTCCTTCAATATCAGCTTTAATAAAGTCTATTTGTGAAATACTATTATCTTCTGCCCATTTATCTAAAGGTACACAGTTAATTGTTTCAGTTTCACCTCCATTAAATGACATGACTATGCTTGCTGCGGCATGAAATTCTGAATTAAAGTTCATTTTAATAGCTTCTTCCTTATCACTTAATCCATATTCAATGATTTTTATGTTTGACATCATTGAATTTAGAACTATATTCTTTTTCAATAATTCAACAGCTTGTTTCTGTGGCTCAAATGCATACGTCATTTTGGCTCCATGGAAGGATGAAAAAACAGAAAAGAGACCCATATTAGCACCAGCATCAATAACTACATCACCCTTTTCAATCTTCACGTGTTCTGATGTATAGGAACCTTCACTTGTTCCAACAATGCTTAAAACCTCTTTGGCGATTTCAGATTCAGTTTCAAATTCATAATCAATAGGACGCTGGTAGTTATCACAAAAATAAATTCCAGTAAAATCAAAAGCAAAGGCACTATCAAAAACAAACTTTAAACATCCAAAATGATAAATACCATCTTTATTGTGAGAATTTAATTTTGACCAAGCATCATCATACAGTGTGTTATATTTAACTTTACCAAACAAAAATTTCCTTATAAAAAAAGTATAAACCCCAAAAGCATATTTCTCATTTGGATACTTTTTCACTAATTCTTTACTAAGTATTAGTTGACTTCTTATTAATCCAGTACGTTGGAATCTTGATTTAACACCATTGATGTAATGAATATACTTTGTAGAAAACTTTATCATAAAATAAATTCTAATGGAACAAAATTTGCATATTAAAAAATCAATTAAAATCATCAATCAATTTGTCTATTTATTGCTTTTTATAGACAGAAATATCACCGTACTGACTAGAATTATTTTTGTAAACTTTTGTGTATGTTGAAAATAATGCCCCAGCTTCGGTATTTCTTAAAATCACATAATTGAATTTCGAAAAATCTAACTTTTCTTTATACATATTTGATTTATAATGTGTATTTGGTAAGAAAAACCAACATTCAATTGGTCCATAAACGTAAGATTTGTCTGGGATAAATCGCTTCAAATCATTTGATAATTGACTATTTACATTTTCCCTTCTAGTCGAATTATAGAAAATACTAGCA
>CAIUKZ010000475.1 GCA_903899865.1 uncultured Bacteroidales bacterium
AGGTGTAACTGACCCTGAGCAAAAACGCAAAATTATTGGCAAAGGATTTATAGATGTGTTCGACGAAGAAGCGCACAAGATCAAAGATGTGAAATGGTTGGCACAAGGCACCATTTACCCAGACATCATCGAGTCGCTGTCCATCACAGGCACCGTCATCAAGTCGCACCACAACGTGGGCGGACTCCCCGAAAAGATGAACCTCAAACTCTGCGAACCGCTCCGACTGCTCTTCAAAGACGAAGTGCGCCGCGTGGGTACAGAGCTGGGCATGATGCACCACCTCATCAAGCGCCAACCATTCCCCGGACCAGGACTAGCAGTGCGTATTCTTGGCGACATTACAGCCGAAAAAGTACGCATACTTCAAGATGCTGATGATATTTTCATCAATGGACTTCGTGAATGGAACCTGTACGACCACGTATGGCAAGCGGGCGTCATCCTACTACCCGTACAGTCAGTGGGTGTGATGGGCGACGAGCGCACCTACGAAAATGCGGTGGCACTGCGCGCTGTGACATCTACCGACGCCATGACAGCCGACTGGGCACAACTGCCTTATGAGTTCTTAGCAAAAATCTCGAACGAAATCATCAACAAAGTAAAAGGTGTGAACCGCGTGGTGTACGACATCAGCTCCAAACCACCAGCAACGATTGAGTGGGAATAAAGCCCCCTAAATCCCCCGAAGGGGGACTTTCAAGACATATCACGTCCTAATCCCCATATAAATTTTTCATCGCTTGCTCCCTCTCCTCTGGAGAGGGCTGGGGAGCGGCCTGTTTTTTCTAGCCCTTAGGGCTTACATGTTAATAGAATAACCCAAAAATCGAACAGTTACCCCGCTAGGGGTTAAATAGTTAAAAACGGGTATTCAAGATAAGAACAACTCATTAGCGAAGTTTTCACGGAAAAAGGGTATATGTAATCAATTGATATCTTTTGTGTGGCAAAAAAAATCACTACAATGAGAATAATAACAATGTCAACAATCACTTTGATAATGATTTCCTGCATCGGACGTGGAAATTCAACAGATAAAACAACTGTTGGTGAATCGACTGTTAAAAATGACACATTAAGGCATTATTGGAAACCTGATTACAATGTATATTCGTTTGATACCACCATCAATCAAACGAATTATCGTATGAAGACATATTGTTTAAACGATAGTGCTGTATATAATGAAGAATTTTCGGAAACGAGAAGTAAAAACAAAAAACTGACTGAGTATGGTGTTGCACATAATTTTGCAACTGATTTTATAATTAAAACAAGCAATAACGAGATAAAGTTACATTTATTAAAAGAGAACTTTAAAGATAGTTTACCAGTCGATTTCTTTAGTATTTGCCACATGTGGAAAAATGAGTATTCACATTCAGAGAATGGACAACTTATTTTTCGTGCTACATTCGCCCAACCAGACACCGATTATCAATTTTCAATTTTATATTTGATTACTGAAAAAGGTGATTTTAAAAAATTAAAAGTAGAAAATGAATCATTCGATGGCTCTGAAGATGAATAACTATGCAAACAAGAATATACTAAATTAATTGATTATAAAAATATTATCGACTGATATCATCTTGTGGACTGCCATTGTATCGTGGAATAATAATGCAACGATGATTTAATAATTGCCTATATTCCGAACTATTAGCTTCATCAATTCTTACTACACCTACCTTCTATTCCCCAAATATTCCATTTTTCAAGGATTACATTCCTTGAATTTGGGAATATTCAGGGAATATAAATTTATATTCCTATAAAATCTTGAAAATTTTCGGGGGTAATGGTCTGAAATTTTGCTTCGGGATACGCTTTGGCAAACTCAGCAGGAAGTTTGCTTTGCTTAGATGGATTCCATTTGAATTCGTAGGCATACAGTTGACCATCTATTTCTTCAAGGTAATCAATTTCCGATTGGCCTTGTGTTCTCCAAAACCATTGATTGGCATAGCTTTTTGTGTAGTGCAGTTTTTTTACGCGTTCGGATAGTAGAAAGTTTTCCCACAACGCACCCACATCCGAGCGAAGTTCAAGGCCATTGTAATTTGCAATAATAGAATTACGAATTCCATTATCGTAAAAGTAAACTTTCTTGCTGAACTTCAGCTCATTGCGAAGATTTCTACTGAATGATGGCAATCTGAAAATAACAAATGCCTGTTCCAACAATGTTATGTATTTTTCGACAGTTTTATTATCAAGTCCACACATTCGTCCAATTTCTGTATATGACACCTGCGAACCGATTTGAAAAGCCAAAGCTTGTAGTAGCTTAACAATTTTGTCGCTTTTTTTTAGGTTTTCCCAAAGCAAGATATCTTTATACAAATAACTAGTGGTCAAGCTCTTGAGAATGGGAGTTGCGTCAGTATTGCTCATAACCACCTCAGGATAGCACCCAAAAACTAAGCGCCTTTGAAGCAACTTCTTCTCTTCCCAAAAACCATGCTCTTTCACCAATTCAGAAAATGCGAACGGAAAAAGTGTGTATTCCCACTTCCTACCTGTGAGCGGTTCGTTGATTTTATTTGCCAAATCAAATGAAGAACTACCGGTGGCAATAACTTGAATATCTTTAAATTGATCGGTGAAAATTTTTAATTTTAGCCCGATGTTTAAGATTGTTTGAGCTTCGTCAATGATTAAAATCTTTTTGTTGCCCATGATTGATTGAGCTACTGACAGTGAAAAGTTCTCAAACAAAGTCTGCACCTCAATATTATCGCCTTCAAGCCATAATACATCATTGTTACCATCAAATTTTTCGTGAAGCAATGATGACTTTCCTACCTGACGAGCTCCAAACATGATAATAACTTTACCATTAAATAACTTTTCGTCTATTTCTTGGCTTAAAAATCTTTTAATCATAAGGCAATGAATTTTAGGCAAAGATAATGAAAAAAACTTCATATTCCCCAAATATTCCATTTTTTGAGGATTATAATCCTTGAATTTGGCAATATTCAGAGAATTGGATGGAGAAATGAAGCACGTGGAGGCTTCATTTGGTTTATCCTTATTGTTTGAGGGTAAGATTTATGAATGCATTCTTGTTATTTGACAATTATCTTCGTGGTTGATGATTTATCTCCAATCGTAATTTTTATCATATAAATACCCGATGGAAGATTAAGTGAAGAAATATTGTAGTCTTTGATTGCCTCAGTTTGTTTGATAGTGATTATCTGTTTGTTCATATCAAAAATGGAGACAGTTCCATCAATCGCATCACTTTCATTAAACTTCACTATAAAGTGACCATCCACCACAGGATTTGGATACACATTTGCCACTTCAGATCCATCTTCTGTTATAGAATTCACTTCCACATCACAACAAGGCAAAGGTGGGTAGGTGTAAAACAATCCAACCAAGCCTTGTGCATACCAACGAGCTAAATAATCATTGGGATGGAGTGAGTTAGTGAGACAACTTTTTGCACTTTTTCTTTTATAAATCGTATCACTCATCTGAGTCATGTCAAGATTAACGATACCTGGAGCTTCCAGTGATTGTAATTGAGCACTTAAGCCATACATCAACGTATTGCCATTTGATGGTGCTCCCATGCCAGTAACATCTGGCAACATATTGTCAATCAGAATAAATTCTGCATTAGGACACCCTGCTTTAATTTTAGAAATAACCGATTGGATACTCGCCTTGAATTGAGGGTTTGTTGTCCCCCAAATATCATTCATCCCCATGTCTATCAACACCAGGTCTGGATTGTTAGGATTTATCATTGCGGTACAATACTGGTCTACCCAAGCTGCCGTTTTTCCTCCACAAGAACTATTTATCATCGTTACAGGTCCGCCGTACAATCTGTGCAATTCATCAGCCATCAAATCCACATAACTATGCATATAGGGTTTGGTAGCAGTAACATTCTTATCGCCTATAAATCCGCTAACATTTAACCCAGCTGTAATACTCATACCCAATGCTTCAATAACAACAGGTTGTTTAGCTAACAATTTTGCGTAGGTTCCAGGTAATTTTGCTGACTTGTTTGTAAATATATTTGCTCCACCCCATCCTTTTCTGTCTGGTATGTATGTTACACAAGTCCACGATTGTGGATTGGTGAAAAGCAGGTGGGTATCTGATTTGGTGGAATAGGTCAATGATGGAGCGGATGACACTTGAGTAATCGTTCTTCCATTCAATGAGTAGTCAGTCCCAAGTACAAAGTTTTTTGAGAAATCATAGTTAGTAACAGATAATATCTTCTTTGGCACAAACATTAAATTGGCAGACTTTCCAACTCCAGACAATGTTATTAATTCGTTATAAATGGTGTCTGAATTCCAAAAAGGACGCATGTATTGAACTGCATTACAAGTAGGAACATTTGATGCTGAATAGTTGGGAAACTCAAAATACCAGCCCGATGCAGGTTTGACGAGCACCCAAGCTGCCAAAGCAGGTGTAACCGACCATCCAGTTTCGATAGAATCTACTGTGAGAAGCGTATTGCCCGACTTGTCATAAAACACACAACCACCTTGTGCCATATAGATGATGTTAGGATTGGCGGCTTGCACGCCTGATGGAAGTGATTTTTGTATCACATTTTGAGGAAACAAAAAAGTAGTGAATCCAATCAATATGGATAATGTACCTAGAAATAAAATTCGTTTCATGATTATTCTTTATTAGACTTTGGCTTAATGCGCCATGATTATTTGATTAATAATTACCCCAACGAGAATGGTAAATTTTTGATAATTATCGTTTTATGACTAATTTGCCCATTTCATTTATATTTTCTCCCTTAACATGAATTAGATAAACACCAGCAGCTAAACCTACATCACCTATCCTTATTAAACTTTCAGAAGAATTAGTTGCAAAAGCAGTTTTACCATCTGTCCCGATAATGCTAATGGTTAGATTCTCATTTTTAAGATTGTCAACTATTACACCAAATTCGCCATTACTTGGATTTGGGAATACCATCAAACTTGCTGTAGTAGTTTCATTTATAATTTCATTTGGAACAAGTGAAGTATATTCGTGTGCTCCAATATCGAATGCACTGCCTGATTTGCTGGCATTGTTCCAATAATCTCTCAAACCTACATTATATCCGAATTTTCCAAAAATATCGATACCCGCATCTTTGGCTGGTGATGAAGCTGTTATTTTGAATGCGTCGAGTGTTTCTGTTGATGCAGGAAATAAAGTTGGTGAAGCTGCTGAAACATTGGTCAGAAGTGGATCGGCATTTAGACCGTAATTTACGGCACTAAGTTGTTCTCTGTTAGTTCCTCTGAAACTACTTAACGAGGTATAAGTAGAATTGCCATATTTCATTTTATAAGCTCCACCAGTTGTCCAATAAAGGTTGCTGATGAATTTTGGACTGGTAGCAGTAACAAATGTATTGGGGATATTCATCAATGCAATACCGCCAGTGGTTTGAAAAATATTATTGTAGCATTCAATATTCAACATGGAAGACCCATAATCTGACATCTGAAAAGCAGCACTTTGAGAACGAAGACCGAGTCCACTAGTGGTAGATGTATAGGGAGTAGAATAGATTGTGTTGTTGTAGAATTTAAGTCCATTCCACGTTGTCCCATCCGAAGTAAAAAGTGTTACCGAACTATTATTTGAACGAGCATCATTGACACTTACACAATATCTGATAGTATTTGAGCCCCATGGTCGTGAACCGTTAAAGTTGCCTAACAGGTATCCAGCTCCATCATTGTCATGTGAATAGCAATATTGAATAGTAGAATTGGTCACTCCACCATCCAAATCATATCCTATACCATCACAACCCGATGATAGGCCACTGGAGTTATGGTGGCTTTCGCAGAATTGAATCGTAACGTTATTTGCCGAATACACCCAAATACCTCCAGGTCCACCACATGCAGCGTTCATTGTACCATTATTATATGATTCGCAATGGTCAATAAGAACTGAGTCTACTTGTGAGAGTACGATGCCATCACCTTTGTGTGATGTTGTAGCATATCCAGGTACGTTGTAAACTTTTGAATTGGAGAGTTTTACATTCCTACATTGCCAAGAGGTCTGTGACGAACTTTCGTAGCAAAAAATGGTGACGCCTGCCACTTTAGTGTCATGCACTGACAAGCTATCCATAACTATTACATTGAATCCACCAGTATTTGCGGTATTTCCCCATTGCATAAAGTTGATTCCAATTGCACCGAAGTTTTTTACCTCTACATTCTTGATAGTGAATTTAGAAAGTTTTGTCGCCAAATCACTGTAGAAAAAGATACCATTGTTTTGGTCGTATAAAGTGGCATTACCAGCTCCCTGAAATATCAAATTTGTAATAGTGATACCTTGTGTGTTATAAGCATAAAATCCGTGGTTGGTAGTTGATGCAGTATAGACAGTAGCCTTTCCTGTTCCATACGAACTGAATAATACTGGATTGTTGGGGTCATTAGCATCAGTGGAATTTATGGAGATATTGCCAGTGAAAGTCTTTCCACCCTCAAATAATACTTTGTCGCCAGGTTTGATAGTGGCGGAATTGATTTTTGATGTACCAGTCCAAGCCGTAGCAGGGCTAAGTCCGTCCCCATCTGTACCGGTAGGGCTAACATAATAGGTAGTTGCGTTTAGATTTACACCTAAAATCAAGGCAAAAATCATGGTGGCAGCTTTGGATGTGATGTTTTTCATAGCAAGATAAGTTGAAGGTGGTTGTGTGAAGTGGAATTGCGCACTAGCTAATCACATTAATTCGTAATCCTATAGTACTATTTCACTGCAATTAATAAAATTAAAATGTAAGTATCAAATTTTTGGGGTGTTTAATTTTATTGAAAACATTAAAATCATATAATAAACAGATATATAGACGATTATCTAATGTTAAATAATTTCGGAGAGGGTTGGGCAGAAGCTAAAATGATGTACCTTTGTAGGGTTTAAATCTTACGAGTCCGACCATGATAGACACACATTCACATATTTACTCAGAGGAATTTGACAGTGATAGCCCAGAGGTAATACTTCGTGCTAAAGCGATGGGGGTGACGCACATCATCCTGCCCAATGTGGACAGCGAATCACTCCCGCGCATGTTGGCTTTGGAAGCTGCGCATCCTCACTACTGCTACGCAGCCATCGGAGTGCATCCTACGAGCATCAAAGAAAATTTCCATACCGAACTGGACCTCGTAAAATCGGAACTAGAGCGCAAAAAATACATTGCCATTGGTGAGATAGGCATTGACCTGTATTGGGACAAAACCTTTCTAAACGAACAAATCCAAGCTTTCCAAACCCAACTGCAATGGGCGCTTGATTATCAACTACCTGTCATCATTCACGTCCGCGATTCATTCGCCGAAACCATGCAAACCCTCGCATCGTTCAAAAACAAAGGGCTGAAAGGTGTGTTTCACAGTTTTACAGGTACGCTGGCAGAAGCAGAGGAAATCATCGCTTTCGGAGGGATCAAAATAGGCATCAACGGCATCGTAACGTTCAAAAACTCGGGATTGGCGGCGGTGCTATCTCAGATTGACATCCGTCACCTCTTGCTGGAGACCGACTCGCCCTACCTCACACCCGCTCCCCACCGTGGTAAACGCAACGAAAGCGCTTATACCGCTCTAGTGGCAGAAAAACTGGCAGAAGTTTATGCTATGTCAGTGGAAGAAGTGGATAAGATTACGACTGAAAATGCAAAAGAAATTTTCAAAGGAATATCCGAATCCGAAATCATATCATAATTTTTTTGTAACTTTGCAGTCCGTTCCATGGAGAGGTGCTCGAGCGGTTGAAGAGGTACGCTTGGAAAGCGTATGTACTCCAAAAGGGTACCGGGGGTTCGAATCCCTTCCTCTCCGCAAATTGAATATCAAAAAACTGTAAAAGCTCGTAAAATCAATGATTTACGAGCTTTTATATTTTCGTAAAGCTACCAAATTATTCAATTTCTATCAATATATAGGTGACCAATTCGGGTACCCGAAAAATTGAAGACTCTGGGTAACCGAATTTACATCAAACTCACTTGTAATCAAGCAGTTCAAATATTGAACATCTTGTACATTAAACAAAGAACAAGTATTTTTGAACAATTCTAAAGGTTACCACAAATGAATGCAAAACTTTCCATTCTCTTTTACGCAAAGAGAGCAAAAACCACAAATGATGGTTTAATTCCAATTTACATCCGAGTTACAGTCAATGGAGAACGTGTAGAATTAAGTACTAAACGTTACACACTACCTGAGAAATGGTCAGTAGAAGGAAGCTGTATGAAAGGTACCAGTGCTGAAGCAAAAGCTACTAATTCCTATCTGGATGCACTTAAAGCTAAAGTTTATGACTATCAACAGCAATTAATTCGGGAGGATGAACTCGTCAATGCCGAAAACATGCGTAACAAGATCCTAGGAGTCGAGAAACGAGGGCACATGTTAATTGGCATATTCCAACAACACAATGATGAAATAAAGGCTCTAATAGGTAAGGACTACGCATTAGGCACACTTACACGATATGAAACCTCACTAAAGCATACAGTCAATTTCATTAAATGGAAATACAAAATTTCAGACATTGACATTCGTAAGATTGACCACGAATTTATAACCAGCTATGAATTTTATCTCAAGAGTGTTTGCAATTGCTGTCAGAATACCACCTCCAAATACATTAAGAATTTTGGTAAAATTATACGAATTTGTATGGCCAATGGTTGGCTAGAGAAGAATCCATTTCTTAACCACAAAAGTAAGATTGTGGAAGTTGAACGCACATTCTTATGCATGGAAGAAATTGAAACGATGCTTCAAAAAAATTACACGAGCGAAAGATTAAATCAGGTCAAGGACATTTTCCTTTTCAGTTGTTTCACGGGCTTAGCTTATGCAGATGTAAAAAAGTTATCTCGTAAAAATATTGGCTTTGGAGTGGATGGAGAGAAATGGATATTTATTAATAGAACGAAAACAGATACAAGGTCCAACATTCCTATCTTGCCAATTGCAAACTATATACTAGAAAAATACCAAGACCATCCACAGGTGGTGAATCAAGATAAATTGTTACCGATTCTCAGCAATCAAAAAATGAATTGCTATCTGAAAGAAATTGCTGACACTTGCCAAATTGATAAGCCCCTTACCTTTCACATTGCTCGTCACACATTTGCTACTACGGTCACACTTTCCAATGGTGTACCAATCGAAAGTGTTTCCAAAATGTTAGGTCACAAGAATCTTAAAACAACCCAACATTATGCAAAGATTCTTGATTTGAAAGTGAGCAATGATATGCAAATACTCAAGGAGAAATTTGGCAACCTATCAATATCCAATTCCAAGAAATTGGCAATTTAATAATTGGAAAATGGAAGCCAAATCCGACCAGTCATTCGTTGGCTGGTCGGATTCTTTTTTTTGTGATATTTGACTATTTCATTACAGGTCAATTAAATGGAATGTGTGCAAGGATTCCACTCCATATTTATCAGTTTAATTGCGAAAATTTTGACCTCAAAAAGTGTAATAATTTATTTCCATTATCGTTTTCTGTTTAAGCTCAGCACCACTAAAAACACCTTTATACACGCCTATATGACCTCTGACTTCCTATTCCTAACACACAAAGGTCTCCCTCCCTAAAACATTTCGAGCACGAGCTATCAAAGATGTTAATTTGATGATTTTTTATCCTTTCCGAAAAGAATTGACAGCTCTAAACCTAATTTCATTTTCCTAAACAATGTTGATTAACAAGCTCGAATCAGTTTAGCGCTATGCAAGATTTGACAACGTTCATGACCAATTTAAATCTCCAATTGGAGATGTGTCTTTTAAACATTCAAGAAACAGAAATATGCAATATCAGCAAGTATCAACGAACTACCGAAAGTATATATGAAAACGTTCTCCATTTAAAGAAATTTGTTTCCAATTATACCTTTAAAAACCAAGAAGAAGAAATCGCATTCTTCAAAGACTATAAACCTAAGTTGCTTAGTCAACTTTTATATAACCGTAAGGTTTTACACATCCTCATCAAGACCCCACCAGGTAATTCAGAAATGCTTTTGGATTATTATCAAAACAATCTGAAAACTATCACTAATTTTTTCAATACTCACCAGGAGTTTTACCAGTACTATCGGTTGCGGTCAACATACAATGATGCCATTTATTTTGTTAGGCATAACAAATCGCTTTTACACTTGACTGATTGTAATAGATTGGAATTAGAGCCTGCATTTACTTCAAGCCACGACCACATTGTCGCACAGATTATGGCTAACGATAAGTTAGAGCAATATTTGAAAAATGAAATTCAATTATTAAGTCACAAGCCCCGACAAATCGAAGGTGCCGTGCTTCCAAAAAATAAATTTCAATGGACAGATACCAAATCGGCACTTGTCGAATTGATTTATGCTCTCAATTGTTCACAGTCTGTAAACAACGGGAATTGTGACATTCGCGAATTGGCGACATTCTTTGAGCAATCATTCAACATCCAGATAAATGACATATACCGCTGCTTCCAAGACATCAAATTACGAAGCACTCCCACTAAGTATATTGACAACCTTAAAACCTCCCTCCAAAAGAAAATTGATGAAGAATATGAATAATTTATAATAAAATTCATTCCCCATGTGGAATGCCTTGTGAATAAATTCCTTCAAAACCCACCAAATTTGCCAGCAAATAAAAGTCAAGACTCATTTCACGCCAACGGCATCTGTCTTGGTTCTTGACTAAAATTATTAATTCTTAATTATCAATTTTTAATTATTTAATTATGGCAAATTTCAATCTTTCACTAAATC
>CAIUKZ010000476.1 GCA_903899865.1 uncultured Bacteroidales bacterium
GTACCAAAAAATATTCTTACTGATAATCCACAAATACATCTTACAGGTATGAATAACTCAAAATCAATTAACAGTTATAATACCTATGTGGGAATGAGAACCAGTATCAATGAATATGATTTATCTTGGTTATTTAAAGAACACAATGTTCTTAAGGGAACAGCCTACAAACACTTAATATCTTTTATTAATTCTTTATATCTTAAAATTAAAACTTCAAAGTAATGACTACTGTAAAAAAACCCAAAGATTTTGAATTTGACTATTCATCGTTTAAATTAGATTTAATACGAATGTCACCAGAGAAATTTATGAACCTTCCTGCCTTCTTTCGTAATAGGGATGTGGAGAGTCGTATTTCAAAGATGGTTAAACGTTTAAAGAACGGACCATTACCTACACACTTAATCGTTGCTGTGGGTAAATCTACAAAAGACATCTATGATTCACATGGTGTCCTTAAGTACAAGAAAGGACAGTACTTCCGTTTAGACGGTCACACAAGAACCGATGCGTGGAAAGTGAAACCTGAATTAATTCCAAATGTGGATTTAATTGTGTTGGTGTATGAGATTGATACGTATGAGTACTCAATGAAAGTATATAACGACATTGATAGCTCCGAATCTGCTGAGACATCAAATGAGAAGGTTACAGGTTTATTACGTGAGAGAGAATATATGGCCAAGAGTTTACGTATTAAACAAGGTAAGTTTAAAACTGCTGTTAACAATGCGGCTCGTTATTTGAAAGCTGATGACGGTTCTTGTTTATGTGATAAGAAATATAACTATAGATTTGACGTTAAGTTGGATTTCTTTTGGAAAGAACTAACAAACATCGATAAGATTGGTTTTGATAACATTGAAAGATATAGTGGTAATGTACTTACATCTTTATTATTGATTGCCAAGAAATATGGTTCGACCAGTAGACAATTTAAAACTTTAGTTGAGAACTATACTGAAGGTACTACAACCATTAACAATTCTTCGAGTGTTGATGGTGTTCACTATGTGTATAATAATTTATACCCTCAACATAAAGACGTTTGGACTCAGACCGGTTTCAGTAACTCATTTGGTATTATTAGTAAGATTCTATATTGTTTTGATATGTTCATGAAAAATGAACCCATTTCCAAAAGAAGTAACTTTCCAAAAGATAAGGTCTTGAAACAATTGTATATTAATTTTATTAAATAAAAACCAGTTTAGATATCCCCAAAAAAATTTCCATAATTTTTTGGGGATATTTATAACATATGAAATTATTGGACATTGTATTTGAAGCTGTTGTTGACGAGGGGTTAAAAGTCACTCAAGACGAATTCATACAAAGACTCAAGGATAAATTCAAGAATGATTTAGTTACACTACCTAACGGTACAAAAGTTGCTCATTATGATTTTTCCAAAACAGTTTACAGAGGTGCGGCAACCCCATTTAATTTTTATTGTAATAAAATAGGTGATAACGGTAAACCTCATGGTATACAACAAGTGGCGGCATCAAGCAATATGCTACTTAGGAACGATGGTTGTAAATTATGTAGTGCCGAAAACACGTCATCTCGTTTTGGTCATAGTCAAGATAAGTTTATAAAAAAGTCAGAAGAAAGATGGGGAAAAGGTAGATGGGATTATTCTAACTTAAAATACACAGGGAGTGAAGAACCTGTAGATATTATCTGTCACAGGAA
>CAIUKZ010000477.1 GCA_903899865.1 uncultured Bacteroidales bacterium
CCGAAAGGCAAACTATGTGTCCTTGCTTTTTAATGATTGAATTTCTTAATGTGTTCAATGTGTTAAGTTTTTTTTGTGACCTTTTGTGGTTATAATTCCATTCTTTGGTTTCACCCACCTAATTTTGTTATAGAACCGATTTTTATTTCCATTTTATTAGATAATTGCTCAGCAATGCTAAAGAAATTTTATTAGAGAAATAATTCTTTATTTCGTTTGTCAATCAAAAAATAATTCGGATATTTATAGAGTGATTTAATGTGGATAGATGAAAATGTAAAATGGTGAATTTTAAGTATTTGCTTTTGCTTTATATTTTTGTTTTTTCACTTTTCTGAAGTGTGCTAATAATAAATTATCAACGAAAATATGAAAGAAATTAAATTCAGTCTTGTTTATCGAGACATGTGGCAAGCGTCTGGCAAATATGTGCCACGCAAGGATCAATTAGCTAAGATAGCACCTGTGCTTATAGAAATGGGATGTTTTGCTCGTGTTGAAACCAATGGTGGCGCTTCAGAGCAGGTTAACCTATTGTATGGTGAGAATCCTAATGATGCAGTACGTACATTTACAAAAGCATTCAACGATGCTGGCATTAAAACACACATGTTGGATAGAAGCTTGAATGGATTGCGCATGAATCCTGTTCCAGCTGATGTACGTGAATTGATGTATAAGGTGAAAAAATCTCAAGGTGTAGATATTACTCGTATTTTTTGTGGGTTGAATGATGTTAGAAATATTATTCCATCTATCCAATATGCAAAAGCCGCGGGCATGATAGCACAGGCTACCATGTGTATTACCTACTCCGAAGTGCATACTGCCGAATACTACATCAATATGTCAGAACAATTGATTGCAGCTGGTGCTGATGAAATTTGTTTGAAAGATATGGCGGGTATCGGTCGTCCAGAAATGTTGGGCAAAATAGTAAAAGCCATTAAAACAGCTCATCCAGATACAATCATTCAATATCATGGTCACTCAGGACCAGGATTCTCGGTGGCATCCATGTTGGAAGTAGCTAAGGCTGGCTGTGATTACTTGGACGTAGCCATGGAGCCACTTTCATGGGGAATGGTTCACCCTGATGTGATTACTATTCAAGCCATGTTGAAAGATGCTGGATTTAAAGTGCCTGAAATCAACATGAACGCCTATATGGAAGCTCGTCGATTGACTCAAAGCTTTGTGGACGATTTCTTGGGTTATTTTATTGATGAGCGTAATAAGTTTATGACCTCATTATTAATTGGATGTGGACTACCAGGTGGTATGATGGGTTCACTAATGGCCGACTTGAAACCAGTTCATGCAAATATTAATGCTTACTTGAAGCAAAATAGTAAGACTGAATTGACAGAAGATGAATTGCTGGTAAAACTATTTGATGAAGTGAAATATATTTGGCCTAAACTGGGTAATCCACCATTGGTAACACCTTATAGCCAATACGTTAAAAACATTGCGTTGATGAATGTAATGTTTATGGAAAAAGGTCAAGCACGTTGGAGCATGATAGATAAAAATGCTTGGGATATGATTTTGGGTAAAGCTGGTCAGTTGCCAGGCAAATTGGATGCAGAAATCATTGAGTTGGCAAAGAAAAATGGGTATGAGTTCTTTGTAGGTGACCCTCAGTCCAATTACCCTAACGAATTGCCGAAATACATTGAAGAAATGAAAGCAAACGGATGGGATAGAGGCAAGGACGATGAAGAATTGTTTGAATTTGCAATGCACGAAAAACAATATCGTGATTATAAATCTGGCGATGCGAAAAAACGATTCGAAGCAGAGTTGGAAGCGGCTATCAAAGAAAAATACTCCAAATCGGCCATTGAAATTCCTGATATCCGCAAATTAAAATATCCAAATGCAGAACCTGTGGTGTCAAATGCAACTGGACGTGTGATTTGGGAACTTGATTTTAATGAAAAGTCAGTAGAACCTGTACACGGTAAAATAGTCAAAGAATTTGATACTATTTGCACCATTCAAACCAATTATGGTTTGGAACACATCGGAAGTTTCTGTGATGGTAGAATAGTAGGAGTGGAGAAAAATCAAGGTGATATGGTTCGTAAAGGGGAAGTATTGGCTTATGTTGAAAAAAACTAAGGTATCCTCATAAATCCATGGCAGTAGTACTGTTGATATTCTCAACTTTACTACTGCTTTTTTTATGTAAAATACTGCATTGACTGAAAATTAAACCCCAAAAGTCACAAAAGGATTCTTTATAACACATGGACACATCAAGCCATTTACTCGTTCATTGGGTACAAAACTGACATTGAAGGTTGAAATTACGAATAATCTCAGTTCCAAAACTGGTGATAGGTTCTTACTTTGCACAGATGGAATTTGAAGTATGATTCCCGAAAACCAACTGATAGA
>CAIUKZ010000478.1 GCA_903899865.1 uncultured Bacteroidales bacterium
AATGGGCTTACTTTTGAAAAAACATAAAAATAAGGCTTCAAAACCCTTTGTTTATCGCAATACAAAAACTTAATTCCGCATTTAGCGGACAACAATGATTTTAATAGAGAAAATAATTATCTTGAATCATTCCCCTACGGGAAATAACCAGCGCTACAATTTGCATAGTTATCTGACATATATTGGAGTTTTCAACGCTACCCAGAACTTTTGTGGTCGTTTTCCTGGTAGCGTCCCAATGTTTCATCTTTTACCTATTCGGAACGTTATAGAAACTTTTTATTCTATTACTTCACCTTATCACCAGCCCTAGCAACAACCCCACCGCTAGTGATCCAGCTCCAACCAAAATGGTGTTTCTTGTTTTATTTCTATTTGTAGCTATGGCTAGTTGTTCACAAGCTTTCAAGTCTGCATCCATTTTTTTGTTGAGGTCAGACAGTTGTGTAAATGCACTTTTATAGTTGTTGGCACGTTGTGTTTCCAAACTGTCATTTAGTTGTATAATGCTTATTTTTGACTGAATGATTGAGTCTTTTTTTGCCGTGAGCGCTCTCAGTTGGTTGTAATTGGTTTCGTTTTGGCTGAATAAAACCAGCAGTTCGTTGATGCGCTGTAACTGCCTGCTGTCAAATGTATAGGCTGGAAATGATTGCCCTGTGGCGGTTTTCATCTGCGATGCCGATGAGTATATTTTGAAGGGGAAAGTGGCTGCAACGCCATTTCTAACGATGACAAAGCTGCTGTCTTTTTGTGCCAACATAGAGATGCTGTGAATGGTCATCCAAGCGATAAGGATGAGCAATTTACTTGTTGTTGAATTAGTTTTCATTCCAGAGGTTGTCAATTTTTGATTTGTTGTCTTGAATTTTTTTGTCAATGATGGAAGTGCTAGCATTGACTTTTTTCAGAGATTGGTTGAGTTGGTCCACAATTTTGTTGTTCTCCTGAATTGCATCTTGAAGCATGGTGTCACGGCTGATGGTGTATGTTCTCAGTTTGGTGATAGAGTCTTCAAGATTGAGTCTTGTTTGCTCTATTTTGTCAAGTTGTTTTTTGAATGAAGCTTGCTGAGATTGCCTATCGAAATAGTACCAAGCTCCTGCACCAAGAATCAGTGCAAGTGTGATGTAGTTTAAAATTTTTTCCATCTGTTTAAGTTGTTTTATGCCTACGGCGATATTTGCCTACGGCGATATTTGCTACGCGATATATACTTCGTGATATTTACTTCGTGATATTTGCTACGCGATATTTTGCCTTCGGCGATAGCGACTTCGTGTCTTTCTGCCTTTGTGTTCAAAATATGTTTTATCGAAGCCGTAGGTGAAATTTCTGTCCCTAACTATTGTTTCTATGTGGCTTAATTTTTTCTTTGTTATGCAAGCCAATTTGCCGAAAGGTAAACTATGTGTCCTTACTTTATTAATGAATGAATTTCTAATGTGTTCAATGTGTTAAGTTTTTTTGGACCTTTTGTGGTTAATTTTTTTCTAAGGCTTTTAGTTTTGTAC
>CAIUKZ010000479.1 GCA_903899865.1 uncultured Bacteroidales bacterium
CCATCCTAAATTTGGATTAAACAAGTTTAGTCCAAATATTTCTTTAGAATATCTATTTGGATTTGTATACACTGGATGACTTAGATGATAACCTGCAGATGTTATCTCTTTTATCATTTTTGTATCAACTGCAATTAGATAGTCAGGAGCAAATGTTCTGTAGAGTGCATTGCATCCGTATATCTTTCCATGTCTCTTAAGGTGTATGGGCGCAACACTAGTTCTACTTGTTCCGTTACCCAAAACAAATGCAATATTTTCATTTGATGGAACATAAACTTCTTCGATTACTTCTTGAGGTATCTGAGATGTAATAAGACTAGAGTTTTTTTCTAGTCTTTGTTTTAGTTTTCTAGCTTTTCGTTGTTCTTTAGTTTCACTAAGGACATTATCTTTTGTCAAAAAAGACTAGCTCCTTATATAGTAGATTCGGCAGGAGCCTGTGCAGCAATTCCGTACATAGCTCTAACATATGAAAGGTCTTTGATTCTTTCTGATCTATGCATGTCGTCTGCACGTCTTGCTTTGTTTATATCTTTCAAAGTTAAACGTGTTTTACGAGTATCGGTCATTTTCATTATCGAGTCATCTTGGTCAGCATCATAGCGCCCGTCTTCTACCGGTTCCATTGTTTTTTTATCAAAGTAATATAATTCTCGTAATATCATGTTAATATTTATACAGATGGTGCTAGATTAGCGGCATCTGCATCTCCTCCAATTGCAGATCCTTCACCACCTGTTACGTCAGTTTCTGGATCTATTTCTTCGCCTTGTGCATTTTCTAAGTCGCCGCCGATGTCTGCACCAGTAATTCCTGCATTACGCATACTTGCAGCAGCGTCTTGCGGAACACCTTCAAATGTTTCGTCGTTTTCTTCTTGCCATAATCTTTCGTTCTCAGCAACTTCTTCTTTGCTTAATCCTAAGAAGCGACTTAGTGCAAATCTGTTTGAAATAAACGGAACTTGTTGCATTTGAGCAAATGTAGCAATTCTATTACTGTCGAGTTCTGCTTGACGATAACTTGCAAAGTTTTGTGGCGGTTGTAATCTTAAATCAAACATTGAAAGGTCAATGTTTACACCTTTTTGACTTAGATATAGTTTAAACTCATTATTAAATACATCAGTTATTAAGCTTTGCAAACGTTCGCAATAGTTGTTGAAACGTAATTCTTGAATGTATGCTGTTCCCACACGCCCGTCATTATACTGTGAAGCTGAGTCATCTGCTCCAGTTGGTAAGTACGAACTTGGGATACGTAATCCGCGTACCAACTTATTAGTAAAGTATCGTAAGTCATCAATTTCTCCTAAGTTGGTACCTCCGGGAAGTGTTTCAACTTTACTTCCGCGGCCTTCTGCTGTTTGTGGAAAGAAGTAATCTTCATTAATACTTAAAGGATTGTAACTGCTGTCTATAACAGTTTGGCCACCGCCGGTTTTGCTTGGAATGCGTCTTTGGTGAATTTCAGTTTTAACACGTTCAACAAACTGCATAGCAAGGTGACTGGGCATATTACCTACGTCAACATAAAACACACGGCGTTCCGGCGCACGTTGTACACGATAGATAATAATAGCATCTTCAAGTAGTTCTTTTTGTTTATACACTTTAAAGATTGATTCTAATAAACTGTTACCAAACGGAAAATTATTATCTAGACCTTCGCTCAATGACAAGTGAACAACATTATTTGCATCAATTGCAGTTTCATTAGTTTGATTGGAAAATCTACTTGTACTAGAATCTGGAGTTCTTCCAGTCATGTATGGTTGATCCATAGTATTGTAACTTTGGCCGCCATTTGGACCAAGAGCATTTGCGGTATTAAGTTGAGTTGCACTCAATGATTCAAATGCAATGTTAAGGTCTTTAACTATGTATTGTTCAGGAAGTTTGCCTTCGCTTTCGTTAACAATGATCTTTGTTACATTTGCAGAATCAACATGAAACCATTTTTTAGTTTCCGGGTCACGAATAAAAAACTGATCTCCGTATTTAAAAACATTTCTAATAATTCTAAAAATACGTTTTTCAAACTCTTGTATCTTAGTCCACTGTTTTAAATATTGTCCAAGTATTTGTACTTCGCTATTGGTAGCAGCTTTATTAAAGACAAGTTTAAAAGGAGTATTGTTTTCTTTGTTTTGTTGACTACAAAATTCAGCAAGTATATCTAGTGCAGCATTAACTTCGCTGTCATTGTCCATGCTATTGTATTGACCGTAACGTTCAATACGATTAGGTGAACCTACATAAACATCTGGAAGATGACTACTGTAGTTAGCGGCAGCTGGGCCTAATCCAGTACCTCTTGTAAAACTAAAGGGACTATAGCTGCCCGTTAAATTTTGTGACGTTGGAACAGGGGTGAAGTATTTACGCCAAGTCATTTTGTGTTCTCCATGCTATTCTTCCTGGCATAAATCCACTTGGCTCTGTTCCAGGAATTATCATAATTGACTTTTTGCCTTTTCCGATATAATAAGGAAGTCCTATTTCATCAATGTATTTGTATACGTAAAATATATTTAAACTCATCTTCCTAGACTCCTAAATAAATCGCCTGATTGTGCTCTAACACCCTTCATGGTTCTAGTTTGAACGCCCAAGCCTGCTTCGAGTAGTGATGCTACTCTTAACATAGTAGTATTTAACTGATCTAGCCTTTCATTTGACATAGTTTGATTATTTGTATTATTATATGCTGAAGTATCTTTTGCATTATCTTTTTTAATTTTTGGATTGTTCCAGTCATCTCCGAATACTGTTGACAGTATATCCCCTGCTGCTGTGTTTCTTGGAACAACTGCTTCAATACCGTGTAGTGCAGATATACTCTGTGATCCAAAATTTTGAAAACCTGATGTACCGTTTGCAAATCCGTCTATCCCTTTTTCTTTTGCAGCAGCTTTTGCTGCATTTAAAAATGCTAATTCTTCTGGGGTTAAATCGTTTTCACCACCAGTTCCTCTAGATTTCATTTCAAGACGGTTTAACGTTTCACCTATATCATATGAACTAGCACCTAGAATCTTTCCATATGCATCTTGCACAGATTTACCCAATACCTCGCCTAAATCTGCAGGTGTAGCTGATGCCCAAAATCCACCCTGCAATCCTTCAATTTCACTAAGTTTTTTTGCAATCATAGAAGCATCGTAGTTTGCCTCGTCACCAACGTTTGTTGTTACTATACCACCGTTATTAACA